>JANOAW010000706.1:0-4325 GCA_031411355.1 Hyphomicrobiaceae bacterium
GCCCGTTGCCGAGCCGCCCCGATTCAAATCAGGCAATCAATCTCGTGCTCAGTTCTGCACGTACGTGATCTTGCCGTCGGTGCCCTTTTTCCACGTGTACATGACGTAGTCGGGACGGGTGATATCGCCCTTCTTGTCGTACGCGATCGGGCCAATGACGGTCGGCCATGCGGTGCCGTCCTTGACAATTTCAGCCAGCTTCTTGGCGTCGGCCGTCTTGCCCTTGTTGGCGGCGGCGGCGACGATTTCGAGCGCTGCGTAGGTGTACAAGGTGTAGGCCTGCGGGTCGAACTTACGCTGATCCTGGAACACTTTGACGACCGCAGCGGCTTCCGGACGGTTGCGCGGCTCGGGCGGGAAAGTCATCAGCGTGCCTTCGACGGCTGGGCCGCCGATGGCGGCGAATTCGCTGTCGGTGATGCCGTCGCGGGACATCATCACGGCGGTGACGCCCGCGTCGCGCATCTGGCGCACGATCAGGCCGCCTTCGGTGTGCAGGCCGCCCCAATAAACGATTTCAGCACCGGACTGCTTGATCTTGGACACCAGTGCCGCGAAATCCTTCTCGCCGACGTTGATGCCTTCATACAGCACTTCCTTGCCGCCGCCGGCATTGTAGGCTTTCTGCGTTTCGTCGGCGAGGCCCTTGCCGTAGGTGGTCTTGTCGTGAACGATCGCGACCTTCTTGCCCTTGGCGGCACCGACGAGATATTTGCCGGCAACTTCGCCCTGCTGGTCGTCGCGGCCGCACGTGCGGAACACGTTCCACATGCCGCGCTCGGTGATCTTCGGGTTGGTCGCCGACGGTGTCATCATGAACACGCCGTTTTCAGCATACACTTCCGATGCGGGCATGGTTACGCCCGAGTTGAAGTGGCCGAGGATGATCTTGACGCCGTCGCCGACCATTTTGTTGGCCACCGACACGCCTTGCTTCGGATCCGACACGTCGTCACCGAACACCAATTCGATTTTCTGGCCGTTGATGCCGCCCTTGGCATTGATGTCTGCGGCTGCCTGCTCGGCGCCGTTCTTCAGCTGAGCACCGAAAGCCGCGTTCGGGCCGGTGAGCGGACCGGCGACGCCGACTTTGATCTGCGCATGTGCCACGCCCGAGATTGCGAGCATCGCAGCGACGGCTGCACCCGTGAACAGAGACTTCTTCATCAAGTCACTCCCTTGAGATTTGCCCGACTGTGCCTGTGAAACAACGAGGCAACCGCCTTCGGACGTGGCGACGTTTGGTCGCCGTGGGGCGCATATTGCGCCAAATCGTGGCGTTGTCACGTCTGAAAGTCGGCCCGACACGGCCATCCACATCGCTGTTTCGCATTGAACGATGTGCACGGCTGACGTGTGGCCCGACGTCTGACCTGACGTGTGGCCCGACGTGTGGCCCGACGTGTCGTTCGAGCGGCACGCGACGGCGCCGCCCGGAGACGGTGGCTGCGCTCAGTTGCCGTTCGCGAGGTAGCACATGCGCTCGACATTCATCGGCAGGAAGGTCGCGTAATTGCCCCACTTCTCATACTTGGGCAGCTTGACTTCTTTCATGGCGGTGTCGGTGCATTTGCCTTCGGCTGCGAACTTTTTCACTTCGGCTGCGAGATCGTCGAAGTAGCCGATCAGGTCCTGCATGTCCTGCTTGGTACCGAGGCGACCGCCGGCATAGGGGTGGCCGGGGATCATGCGCTCCCAATCGAGTGCGACGAGGCGCTTGAGGCTGTCGCGCCAGGCGAGTGGATTGGTCGTATCCGGCATGTTGCGGAACGGCAGCGTCTGGATCGGGTTGAAATCGACGGCGAAAGCGAGCTTTTCTTTCGGCAGTCGCATAACAAGTGAATTGTCGGAGTGATTGATGCCGACATAGTTCAACTCGAGCGTTGTCCCACCGAGCGTGATCACCTTCTTGGTGTCGACGGCTTCGTCGGGCATCACCACGTCCGGGGACGGGAAACGCTTCAACTGCGCCACGGCGTTCTTGTGGGCGATGATGCGGGCGCCTGCGGCCTTGAACGGCTGGCCACCGGCGATATGGTCATAGTGGCTATGGCTGTAGATCAGATACTTTACCGGCTGCCCGTTCGAGACCTTCTTGATCTCTTCCAGATACGTCGTCACCGCCTGCGGACGGCGCAAGCCGATCGGATCGGTCGCGATGACGCCCGCCTTGGTGACCACGAACATCGACTGATGCCCCTGGTAGCGGAAGATATAGACGTTGTCGGTGCCCTCGACCTTCGTGGTGGCGAACAGCGCCGGAGCGGCTGGCGTCGCCGCGGTCGCTGGTGCGCTGGGCGTTGCAGGTTGAGCCGGTTGCGCCGGCGCTTGTGCGAGTGCGATGCTCGGCAGCGCGAGCGCTCCGAGTACGAGGCCAATTCGAAGCCGCATCCTGTATCCTCCGGTCGTTTTGCAATTGGGTCGACGTCGAGCGTGGGCTCGATCAAAAGTGATCGACCGATGCGTCAACGCTGCACGGCGGCGTAAATTCCTGCCCCCATGAAAGTAACCGATCTGCCCTTGCAACGCATCCTGCGATCTGGTCTATGGTATGCCACATGCCAACGAACTGGCGATATTGCAATGTCATCGCGGCCCGCTTCAGGCGACATCCATGACGCAACTTCAATTGCAGATTTCGCCGGTCAGCGACGGGCTGAGCCTGAAAGCGCGCACCTACGAAGCTTTGCGTGCGGCAATCATGGAAATGAACATCTATGACCCCGACGCCGAGCTGAAGCTCGACGAGCGGGATCTGTCGGCACGCTTCGGCGTTTCCCGCACGCCCCTTCGCGAGGCCCTCGCGCAACTCGACAGCGAAGGCCTGATCCGAGTGATGCCGCGCAAAGGCATCTTCATCGTGCGCAAGACCAAGGCCGAGATCCTCGACATGATCACGGTGTGGGCGGCGCTTGAAAGCATGGCCGCTCGATTGGCGACACAGCATGCCTCCGAGGCATCGATTGGGGCTCTGCACCAGCTCATCGATGTCTTCAAGACCGACGACGTCGCGGCGAAAATGGGTGAATACTCCGACGCCAATATCCGTTTCCATCAGGCGATCATCGCGCTCGCCTCGAGCCCGCTGATCGGCGAATTGACCGACGACATGTTTTTTCACGTTCGGGCGATCCGCCAACGCACGATCGTCGAGCAGGACCGCGCACGCCGCTCGATCGCTGATCACTCGGCCATCGTCGCAGCGTTGCGTTCGCGCGACACCGACACCGCCGAACGGTTGGTGCGTGAGCACACGTTGAAATTACGCGACCACGTCGAACGCCACGTCGATATCGATTGATGCCGGCCGATCATGCATATGCGCCCGACCGACGGGCCAGGGAGAGACAAGTGTCCGACACACAGAACTTGACCGACGGTTTTCACCTCGTCATCGACGCGCTGAAACTCAATGGCATCACGACGATTTACGGCGTTCCCGGCATTCCCATCACCGACCTCGGGCGCTTCGCGCAGGCCGCGGGCATTCGCATGATCGCCTTCCGCCACGAGCAGCACGCCGGCTATGCCGCGTCCATCGCCGGCTACCTGACGCAGAAGCCCGGCATCTGCCTGACCGTGTCGGCACCCGGATTTTTGAACGGATTGACCGCTCTTGCGCACGCGACGACCAATTGCTTCCCCATGATCCTGATTTCCGGGTCGTTTGAACGCGAGATCGTCGACCTGCAGCAGGGCGACTATGAAGAGATGGATCAATTGGCGATCGCCAAGGGTGTGTGCAAGGCGGCTTATCGGGTGCTGCATGCGGCCGACATCGGCATCGCCGTGGCGCGCGCCATCCGCTCGGCCTGCTCGGGTCGCCCCGGTGGCGTCTATCTCGATCTGCCGGCCAAGCTCTTCGGCCAGACGATGGATGCGCTGGCTGGGCAGAAATCGCTGGTGAAAGTCATCGATCCCGCGCCGCGCCAAATCCCGTCGAACGAGTCGATCGACCGCGCATTGGCACTGCTCAGGGGCGCTAGAAAGCCTCTCATCATTCTCGGCAAAGGCGCTGCCTATGCGCAGGTGGACGAAGATATCCGCCGCTTCGTCGAGCGCACCGGCAGTCCCTACCTGCCCATGAGCATGGCCAAAGGCCTGTTGCCCGATACACACCCGCTGTCGGCCGGCGCCGCTCGCTCGATGGTACTGAAAGATGCTGACGTCGTCATGTTGATCGGGGCGCGCCTGAACTGGCTGCTCTCGCACGGCAAAGGCAAAACCTGGGGCGCCGCCGGCACGCAGAAATTCATCCAGGTCGATATCGAGCCGCGCGAAATGGACAGCAACATCGAGATCGCAGCGCCGGTCGTCGGTGACAT
>JANOAW010000707.1:0-4163 GCA_031411355.1 Hyphomicrobiaceae bacterium
GCCACAACACGGGCGTTGGTGACGAGGGCGGCTTTGCGCCCAACCTCA
Organism: Hyphomicrobiaceae bacterium; assembly: GCA_031411355.1. GTDB lineage: Bacteria > Pseudomonadota > Alphaproteobacteria > Rhizobiales > Hyphomicrobiaceae > JABFRJ01. The sequence continues at coordinate 49 of JANOAW010000707.1, forward strand.
AATCCACCGACGAAGCGCTCGGCTTCATCATGAAGTCGATCGAGAAAGCCGGCTATCAGCCCGGCGAAGACGTCGTGCTCGGACTCGACGCCGCTTCCACCGAGTTCTTCAAGGGCGGCAAGTACGCCATGGAAGGCGAAGGCAAGACGCTCGATTCCGGCGATATGGCCCGCTACTTCGCCGACCTCGTCAGCCGCTACCCCATCGTCTCGATCGAAGACGGCATGGCCGAAGACGACTGGGAAGGCTGGATCGAGCTCACGAAACTCGTCGGCAACAAATGCCAGCTCGTCGGAGACGATCTGTTTGTCACCAACACGACGCGCCTGGCCGAAGGCATCAAGCGCGATGCGGCCAACGCGATCCTGATCAAGGTCAACCAGATCGGCTCGTTGACGGAAACACTCGAAGCCGTTCAGCTCGCGCAAATCAACCGCTATGGCGTCGTCATGTCCCACCGCTCCGGTGAGACGGAAGACTCGACCATCGCCGACCTCGCGGTCGCCACCAATTGCGGCCAGATCAAAACCGGCTCGCTGGCCCGCTCCGATCGGCTTGCGAAGTACAACCAGCTCCTCCGCATCGAAGACGAACTCGGCAGCGCCGCCCGCTATCTCGGCCGCGCGGCCATTCGGGCCTAAGCTGCAGACCCGCCTTGGCGGACCACCATGCAATGCTAGGCTGCCGCGCAACGTACGGAGCCTGCATCCATGAAACGATTCCTCGCCGCGGCCACACTCGCACTCTTGCTGGCAGCCCCCGCGCTCGCACAGGAGCCGCCCGTGGCCCCGCAACCCGTTCCGGCCGGTCCCGTCGTCACACTCCACACCACGATGGGCGACATCCAGGTCACGCTGGAACCGGAGGGCGCACCGAAGACGGCTGCGCAATTCCTCGGCCTCGTGAAAAGCGGGCATTACAACGGCGCAGCCGTCTATCGCATCGAACCCGGCTTCGTAATCCAGCTCGGCGACCTCGACGCGAAGCTCGACTACCGTGCGCCGAAGCGCCCGCCCATCCCGCTTGAGACCGAGCACAACAAGCACAGCCGCGGCGCGCTCAGCCTTGCGCACGCCGAAGACCCCGACAGCGGACAATCGACCATCTTCATCAGCCTTGGCGAGAACTCCGGGCTCGACGCGACGCCGGGTGCGCCCCCCAACACGACGGGCTACGCCGTCTTCGGCCGCGTTACCGCCGGCATGGATATCGTTGATGCCATCGGCGCCCTCGAACTGGCGCCTGACGGCGGCCCGTTTCCGGGCCGACTGCCCAAGCAGCGCGTCGTCGTGACCAAAGCCGAGATTACCAGCACGAACTAGCCTCTCGGCATTTTGCGGCTCGGTTTGCGTGCCGCTTTGATGCTAAGGTAAGTCTCGGACGCATTCGAACACGCGCCTGGGGAGGCCGCGACGATGGTCGGTAATTGGTTTTCTCGCTCCAGCAAGGATAAGGAAAAGACGCCGCCTGTCGTTGCTGCACCCCCGACTGCGACAGGCGCTGAATTCTGGACGCCTCCAGCTGGCGACGACGATTTTGACGCCAGCACGATGATCATGCGCGCCGAGCCGGCAACGCTGGTGGCGGGCGGATCATTTGGCGCACCGGTGGGCTTCTCGAACGAGTTCGACGCGGCGACGTTCGTGGGGCGGCCGGGCCGAGACTTCGATCAACCTACGTTGCTGTCTACCGTCCGCGCACCTGCGCCGCCTGTTGCGCCAGACCTGCCACTCCCAGCCGGCACGCTGCTGAATGATCGCTACGAAGTCATCAAGCCGATCGGGCGCGGCGGGTTCTCATACGTCTATCTTTGCCAGCACCGACGGAACGGTCGTCTTAATGCGGTGAAGGAAGCCTACGGGCCAGACTGCGGGCGACAGGGTGCGCAGGTCGTCACCAATAATCCCGTTGCGGCGCGACAGGCGAGGGAGGCTCTGCTGCGCGAAGTCTCCGCGATCTCCCGGATCAATCATCCAGGCGTCGTCCGTTTCGAAGACGTCTTCGAGGCCAACGGTACGCTGTGCTTTGCAATGGATTTTGTCGAAGGCGAACCCCTTTCAAGTCTGCTTGCACGTCGGCGCGGCGTTTCCGCCGAAACGTTCGAGGCGCTGTCGGCGTCGTTGCTCGACGCTGTCGAAACGCTCCACGCGAACGATGTGCTTCACGGCGACATCAAGCCTGGCAACATCATTATTCGGCCCGACAAATCCGTTGTTCTGATCGATTTCGGAACCGCAGCGCGGCTCACCGACATGCACTATGCAGAACCGATCCTGACACCGGGGTACTCTGCTCCGGAACGTTATACACCGGATGGCGATGTCGGCGCCTGGTCCGACGTCTACTCCTGCGCCGCAACGCTCGGAGCATCGCTGGCCGGGCAACCCCCGCCGCCCGGGACGACGGAAGGTATGGCGGCGCTCGATGCGTTCCTCGCCGCTGCTGCCCAGCGTTTTCCGGGACAGGAGGCGTGGACCAAGGGTGTAGGTCTTGGGTTGCGCCATGTGGTGGCAGATCGCCTCGCGACGGTTGCCGATCTCAGAGCCGCAATGGGCATGGCTGCGCGCACGGCCGATGTCAGTCCGGCATCAGTGGAAAAACGTAGCGATGGCCGCTCCGTATTCATCTCCTACGCACACAGCGACGCCGAGATCGTCGAGACGCTCGTGCGCGCTATCCAGCGACGGGGGGCCGGCGTCTGGATAGATCGGCAGGGCATCAAACCCGGTTCGCGAGCATGGGGTGTCGAGATTCTCAACGGAATGCGCGGCGCCCAGATCGTACTGCTATTCAGTTCGGCGCGGTCCATGGCATCCGACAACGTCAAGGACGAGGTCTATCTCGCCAAGGAATTGCGCAAGCCGATCATCGTAGCGCGGCTGGATCAGTCGCCGTTCAGTGATGACATCCTGATGTTTCTCACGCGCACCCAACACATTGCCGTATCGGACATGGAAGCACCCGCCTTCGCTGCCGCGATCGTCGATGTGCTCAACAAGGAGCCAGCGCTCAATTCCTGAGCAGCAATGACACGAATGGAAGAGGCGAGCACACTCGCGCACAGCAAGGCGGCCGGTCGCCGCGCATCCGGCAACTCAACTCTCTGGCAAAATGCCTCATTCGTCTCGGAGACAGTCCATTGAACGGGATCAATCGGCGTGACTTTGCCCGCGGCGGCGCCCTGCTTGCGCTTGGATCGGCCCTCGGCGCTTGCGCGACCAACGCATCGCCCGCCACGACGCCGGCCATATCGCCACAGATCGACCCGGCCTCGCTGGTTCATCCCGAACTCCGCGCCGCTGCGAAGCTGATCCAGTCGACGCAGGTGAAGGAGTGGGATGCGGAAAGCCTCGCGCTAGCACGTTCGAAAGAAAAGCCCGGTGCGCGCTTGCCGAATGTGCCGGTCACCGAACTCCGCATACCGGGCTCAGCCGGAGCGCCTGATGTCACCATCTTCATCGTCAACGCAAAGCCCGGAACATCACGTCCCGGGATCGTCTACATGCACGGCGGCGGTTTCATCACGGGCAGGGCATCGCTCGACATCCGTGTCCTGCAGGACATCGTTCAGCAACTCGATTGCACGATCATCTCCGTGGACTACCGCCTCGCCCCCGAAACCACGTGGCGGGGCTCGCTGGAAGATAACTATGCCGGGCTGAAATACCTGCATGACCATGCCAACGAGCTCGGCGTCGATCCCGCGAAACTCGCCGTCATGGGCGGCAGCGCCGGCGGCGGCCACGCAGCGCTCCTTGCGATTGCTGCGCGCGACCGTGGCGAGATCCCGCTCGCCTTCCAGTCGCTCACCTATCCCATGCTCGACGATCGTACCGGCAGCACCCATCCCGTACCCGGGCATATCGGCAACATCCTCTGGACGCCGCAAGGCAACCGCTTCGGCTGGCGCTCATTTCTGGGCACGGAGCCGGGCGGCCGCAACGTACCCACAGCAGCCGTGCCCGCGCGCACCGAAAATCTCGCAGGCCTGGCGCCTGCATGGATCGGCGTCGGCACGCTCGACCTCTTCGTCGAGGAAGACATCGACTATGCCCGCCGCCTCATCAGCGCTGGCGTTCCGACCGAACTCACCGTCGTCCCCGGCGCGTTCCACG
>JANOAW010000708.1:0-1530 GCA_031411355.1 Hyphomicrobiaceae bacterium
CGCGATCGGCGAGCGTGGGTCCGGCTCGTGGTGATAACGCGCTTCCAGGCGGCCAACGGGGCCATTGATGATCAGTTCGGGCATCGGGGCCTCGTGTGGGTCGAACCGGAGTGTCGGTCGATGCGGGCGACCCGAACGTACATCGTTTGAAACGATGAACCTCTCCGGCGCGTCATCCGCGATTATTCTTGACTCCGGAGCTCGGAATTTCCATATACGCGCCAGTTTAGAACGGTTCGAAGCTTCTGCGAACGACTGGCGTCCGCGTCGAGTTCGTCGGAGCGCGAAGCCGCTCTCTACACACCTCGTGATGGGAAATGCAAGCGAGCTCGATGCCGAGTGCGCACTAGTGGCGAAGCGTTTTCCGAGGAGTTGCGCCGTGGAGTTGAATACCAAGGGTCGGTACGCGGTGATGGCGATGGCGGATCTCGCCCATCAGTCCGCGGTGGATGCCCGGATCGTCGCCGCCGAAGACGCGGTGCCGTTATCGGCGATCGCCGAGCGCCAGCGGCTGTCACTGGCTTATCTCGAGCAGCTATTCGCCAAATTGCGCCGCGCCGGCCTCGTCGAAAGCGCGCGGGGGCGTGCGGGTGGATACCGATTGGCACGCGCCGCTGCTGACATTTCCGTCGCCGAAATCATGCAGGCTGTCGAAGAAGACGTCAAAATGACCCGCTGTGGCGGTGAGCACGCGTCGCCGTGCCTGCCTGGTGAACGTTGCATCACACATGGTCTGTGGGACGCACTCGGGCTGCACATCACGTCTTTCCTGACGTCGGTCACCTTGCAACACGTGATTGACGGTGGGCCGGCCCGCCATCCTGCGCCTGCAGTGCCGCCTGCGCTGTTCAGCGGTGGAGTATTGCCGCGATGACGCTATCGCGCACATATCTGGATTGGAACGCGACTGCGCCTCTGCGTCCTCAAGCGCGTGCTGCAATGGTCAGCGCTTTGGACATCGTCGGCAATCCCTCGTCCATTCATGCCGAAGGACGGCGAGCGCGCGCTCTGATCGACGACGCGCGCGATCGTATCGCCGCGCTTGTTGGCGTCGCATCGGCTGATGTCGTGTTCACGTCCGGTGCGACCGAGGCCAATGTCACGGTCATGGGCGGCGGCTGGTCGACTATTTTCGTGTCCGCTATCGAACACGAGAGCGTCGTCGACGCGGCCAGAGCCACCGGTGCCCGGATCGTCGACATTCCCGTGCGATTGTCCGGCGTCGTCGAGGCAGGGGCGATCGCAGACGATGTGCTGGCGGGTCGGCAGCCGACTGGGCGAGCGCTGATCACGATCCAACACGCCAACAACGAGACGGGCGTGATGCAGCCTGTTGGCGAAATTGCTGAGTTCGCGCGGGCGCATGGCATCGCCACACATTCTGACGCCGTACAGACGTGCGCCAGGGATCACCGCTAGCCCGGCGATGAAGCGCCGTGAGAGCATCGCCTCATGCACGATGATACGCTGCATGCCGCAGGTGAACGCCGCGCGTGACAGCGGATCCGCTGACGCCTCGGCACCAAGCCC
>JANOAW010000709.1:0-2469 GCA_031411355.1 Hyphomicrobiaceae bacterium
AACACATATTTCACGAGCGAGCCGATGGCGAAGTCTGCGGACATGAAAAAGATCGAGGCCAACGTCACCATTATCAAAACCATGATGGTCGTCATCCAAACTTCCCGAAACGTCGGCCACGTAACTTTTGCGACTTCCTGCCGGACTTCGTCGACAAACTTCAGAGGATTCATGTCGCAAACCCCGCACAGGCCGTTTCATTTCATTCGACATGTCAACCGAGACGTCGAACCGCAGACCATCCAAATCAAACGCGCCGCCGCTAAGCAAACGCACAAAAGCCGCCGATCGCGCGCCTCTCCCCGAGGCGCCGTTTGACCGGCCTTCGGTTAGAGCGCTGCAAACCAGCAGCCCCCAGTCGTTCGCCGTCACGGCGTCGAGATGGCACGGGAGGAGGGGCTTGAACCCCCAGCCTTCGGTTTTGGAGACCGACGCTCTACCAATTGAGCTACACCCGTTCGCCAAGGAGAAGCACAGCCTTGCGACCGCGATACCCCTCATCCAGAGGCCGTCGTCTAGAGCATTTTTTTGAGCTTGTATACTTTTTTGTTGACTGCCGTTTTTGTGGCACCTCTGGCGACGTGGCGTCAGCCTCATACGCTTAGCCTCATACGCCCAGCCTCATACGCCACGTCGAACCAGCGCTCGCATCAACGCCGCGACGCCGAAATCCCAGGGTGGCGCATCTCCGGCGTGGACCATGCGATTGGTCAAGGCGCCAAGTTCGGGGGCGTGAATCGTCACGACATCGCCGATATGGTGTGTGAAGCCCATGCCATTGGCGCCGCGATCCTCGGTTGGGGCGAACATGGTGCCGAGATAGAGGACGGCGCCATCGGGATATCGGTGGGTGGGGCCGATCATCTCGCCGACCAGGTCGGCTGGATCGCGCGCAATCTCGCGCATCGACGATGTCCCCTCCATCCTGAAGCCGTCCAAGCCTTCGACGGTCAGGCGCACGTCCATGGCGCGCACCGTATCGAGCGTGAATGTCGCGTCGAAAAAGCGCACCAACGGGCCGATTGCCGCCGAAGCATTGTTGTCCTTGGCTTTCGACAGCAACAACGCCGATCGGCCTTCGAAGTCGCGCAGATTGACATCATTGCCGAGCGTCGCGCCGACGATTTTACCAGTTGACGACACCACCAGCACAACTTCTGGTTCTGGATTGTTCCAGGTCGAGCGGGGATGCAAGCCGGCGGCCATGCCGTGCCCGACCGACGAGAGGGGCTGCGCCTTGGTGAAGATCTCGGCGTCTTCGCCAATGCCGACTTCGAGGTACTGCGACCAGGCGCCGACAGCCACCAGCGTCTGCTTCAACTCCAACGCTGCTTTCGACCCCGGCTTCAGATTACGTAGATCGCCACCGAGTTGTCGCTCGACGCTGGCGCGAATGGCAGCAGCTTTTTCGGGCGCGCCCTTGGCCTGCTCCTCGATGACTCGCTCCAGCAACGAGCGGGCGAAAGTCACGCCTGCGGCCTTCACCGCCTGCAAGTCGATCGGGGACAGAAGCCAGGGCTTCGAGGTATCGCGCGTGGCTTCGGGCGTGTTGGCGATGATCGGCCCGAACGCCCCCAATTGGTCGCCCGATGCCGTGCGAACGACCTGCGCCGGGTCGGGCAATTCGGCCAGTTCGCTGACGGTGCGGACGTGGGCTGTGATGTCGATCACACCGTCGGCGCGGATGGCGACGACCGATGGGCAGGCCACATCCGGCCGCCAGACCCGCCCAACGAGCGCGCCACGCGTGCCGTCGGCGGGTAACGTCGCGAGTTCGGTCAAAGTCGAATGCACGGTTGGCCTCGTCAAAAAAGAAGGTCGAAGATCAGACAATCGGGCCGCTGAACCTAGCCACTCGGGCTTGGAGTGGCGAGCGGGAGTGGACATGCTGCAGCGGCCCCGTTAGGGCTTCCGACTGACCCGCCGCCCGCGCACCGAGCCATGACACCGATCCCGAAAGACAAGCTCGACCGCCTGGTCGGCCGGCTGGAGATGATCCAGGCCGAATTGAACGCTGGACCGGAGCAGCACAAATTCGTGGCTCTGTCGAAGGAATTCGCCGAGCTGTCACCTGTGGTCGCCACCATTCTGGCTTTGCGGGCTGCGGAATTGGAACTGTCGGATACACGTGCCATTGCCGACGGTTCGGACGCGGATCTTGCCGCCATGGCGCAAGCCGAGATGGCTCACCTCGAGGCGCGGATCTCCGAGGCACGACAGAAACTGCGACTGGCCTTGCTGCCCAAAGACGCCGCCGACGAGAAGAGCGCAATTCTCGAAGTCCGGGCTGGGACGGGCGGCGACGAAGCGGCTCTCTTCGCAGCTGATCTGTTCCGCATGTACGCCCGATACGCTGAACGGCGCGGCTGGAAGGTCGAGACTGTGCACGTTTGGTCAAGGCATCAAACTCTATTTTACTGACTTCATCCGAGGCTTTGTGGTAATCGGCATGAATACCATTGAATAAAA
>JANOAW010000710.1:0-6693 GCA_031411355.1 Hyphomicrobiaceae bacterium
CTTGCGCTTCACGACGGCAAGGCGCGCGGCACCATCACATTCGACGCAGCGCATGCCAAGCCGGTGCTTTCGGTCGCCATCACCGCGGACGGTGTCGCCCTTGGGCCGCTGCTCAAAGATGCCGGCGCAAGCGGCATCGATGGGCGCGCGAAGGTGGTTCTCAATGTCACGGGGTTGGGTCAGACGGAGCGCCAGATCGTCGACAGTTTGTCGGGCAAGGCCGAGATTGCCGTGCCACGGGGCTCGATCGCAGGCTACGACGTCGGCGCCATCGTGCGCGGTCTCGGCCAGATGAAATTGCCACGTGCCGAACCAGACCCGAAGGCCAAAACCGAATTCACCGATCTCGGAGCCGCGTTCGTGATCGCGAGGGGCGTCGCCGAAAACAAGGATTTCCGCATCGTCACGCGCGAGGCTCGCGCCATCGGCAACGGCCAGATCGCGCTTGGGCCGCGCACGATCGACTTCACGATCCGTCCAAAGCTGACTGGTGCCGCCGAAACGCCGGCTGGTCTTGGCGGCCCCGGTGTTAATTTATCCGCGCTCGATCTCCCTATCCGCATCACCGGCCCCTGGGCACAGCCAAATGTGGCCGCCGATTTTCAGACCCTGATGGCCAATCCGGCAAAGGCGCTCGAGGCCGTTGATCCCGCGACCCGGCGCGAGGTCGAGGACACCGTCAAAGGCGTTCTCGCCGGCGATGAAGCAGCCAAGCAGAAAGCGCGCGACGTCCTGAACAAACTGTTCGGACGCTGAGGCTTATTGGCCGTAACGCTTAGCGCTCGCGAGGTAGTCGATCTCGTCGGCGGTCGACGGGCGACCGAGGGCCGCATTGCGATGCGGGAAACGGCCGAACCGATCGATGATGGCTGAGTGTTCGATGGCCGCGCGCAAGTTCTTTTCGTTGCCGAGTTCTTGATACACGTCGAGTGCACGTTTTTGCGCCGCTGCGGTTTCGGCGTGCATGAACGGCAGGTAGAGGAACTGCCGTTCGGTGTCGGACAATGCCTGATCCTGGCCCTTGTCGAGCGCCGTTTCGGCGATCCGCAAGGCCTTGTCATCCGTTGCGAATGCTTCAGCCGTGCCGCGGAACATGTTGCGCGGAAACTGATCGAGGGCGATCACCGCCGCGAGTGAATGCTCCGGCGTCTCGGTGAGCCGGTCGAGATCGTCGGCGGCGACGTTGCGGGTGAGGCTCAGGAAGCGCAGGCGGATCTGTTCGTCGAGGTCCGGCGTCGACGCCCACCATTGCGCCTCGGTCAGCGTCTCGAACCAGAAGCGCAGCACGTCCATGCTCCAGTGGTCCTGGATCGGCAGCGTCATGGTCGAACTCCGGTTGTGCGGTCACCCGGGGCGAAGGGCCGCGTGACTATACCCGGTCGCACGCGTCGTGTCAGGTGTCGCAAGTCCTTTCATGTGATGCTGGATTATCTCCCTGACTGAAAGCCGTGCTTCCAGTCATCCGTATCCGAAACGACGAGCCGACGCGGCGGTAAACGGTTTTCAACGCCCACCGTGATCGGTTGCGCAGGCTGGTATGCCTCTGTCGGTGGCGGGACGGCCGTGCCGGCGCTCGCAACCACGACAGCTCGCGCCGTTGTAACGGGTTCGGGTTGCATGATCCGATCCGAGGCGCCGAGCTTGCGCAAGTGCGGTGATTTTCCCCCGGCGGCCGACGGCGTATCGCTCCACCCTTGTGTCTGCCAGTTGCTGCCTCCGCGCTCGGCTACGCCAGCACCCTTGCCGTTGGCACCCATGCGCACAAGCTGCAGTTCGTGGCTCAGCCGCTCGATCTCGAGTTGATAAAGCTTCGTGCAATCGATGCGTCGCGGTTGTTGGCCAAGCGGCATGGTCACGCGTCCGTAGACGGTCGCCGATCCGATATTGCCGTAGAAATCCTGATTGCCGAGCACACCGACGTCGAGAACGGGCCTGTTGCTCGAAATGCTCGATTTACACGAGGTACCGTCGGCGGCACGAATTTCGTCGGAACCGTTCGACATCGGTGCCTGAGGTAAGTTCAAACCATATTGTACGGATTGTGCATTGTAGACCGAAGACGGATAGGGATAATTATATCCCGCTGTTTGCGCCGAGACGAGAGAATTACTCAGTGCAAGTACGCCGCTAGCGATCACGATCATCGAACGCGATTTTACTGAACGCGTTGTGCGAGAAACTTTCCACATACCTGAGCCCTCATTCGAGTGGGTTGATTTTCAAACGGCACGCTCTCTGCACAAATCCGCACGCGTCGCACGGAGTGATCGTCGAATGGCACCATGACGGTGACGCTGCGGCGGTCCTGCGCTCCAACGATCAACTCGGCCGGCGAGATCAACGCGCGGACGGGTTTGAAATTCTCGTCATAAACACGCATTTCGATGCGTATTCTGTGGTTATAGGGGTTGCCGGGCGCGACCCGCACGGCAAACGTGTCGGTAAACGACGATACCTCGCCTCGCATCGGCGCGAGTGACTGTGCGCCAGCGGGCGCGGATGTGGCGAGGACAGCGACGCACGCGCCGAAAGCCTTGCAGATCATTCGCATCGTACGATCACCTCGGTTTGATAAAGCCCTTGCGAGAACACGCCGGCAGATTTGGTGGCGGTCAGATCGACGCCGAGTGTCGTCAGGCCCGGAAGCAGCGTGGTGGCGGTCGATCCGATCGTCTGGCCGATGGTCGTTGCGCCGGTGGCTTGATAGCGCGCGACGAACGAGACATTCGTATTGCCGTCGGCGGGTGCGATGGCGAAGCTGGAGGGTGCGTCGGCGCTGATGCGGAAACTCGAGCCGGTGCTGATGACGGTAACCGAACCCGATGTCCCGCCGGGCTGTGTCGACCCGAGGGTTTTGTAATCGCTGCTGGGTGCCAGAACGCCCGGCGTGCCGATGGCCAGAGTGCAGGTCGAAATGACCGTGCCCGCAAATGGCACATTGGTTGTTGCCGCGTCGGCCACGGCTGTAGCTGCGAGGCAGGCGGTCAGGCAGAGGATCGTGCGCAGTGTCATCTCTGGTTTCCTTTCGTCCGGTTCTCAGTACTTGAGGTAATGTACCAACAGCGTATGCAAAGATGCCTAAGCCGGATGCTTGCATTTTACCGATGCGGGATTTGTTCAATGGAGGCCGGCGCCAAAATCGACGTGGCGACCCAACTGGGATCTTGGGTGGTGTCCGTGCAGTCGACCAAGATGCCTGCGACCGAGTGACCGTTTCCACCCGGGCGCGTCGCCTCTAGGGTGGCGGTAGCGTCGCCATCACCCAAGGTCCGACATGTCCGCCCAGAAATTCACCGGCACTAAAAATTACGTTGCGACCGACGATTTGAAGATCGCCGTCAACGCCGCCGTCACCCTGCAGCGCCCACTGCTGATCAAGGGTGAACCTGGGACCGGCAAGACGGTACTTGCCATCGAGGTCGCCAAGGCACTCGGATGCCCGTTGATCGAGTGGCACATCAAGTCGACCACCAAGGCGCAACAGGGCCTGTACGAATACGACGCCGTCTCACGCCTGCGCGACAGCCAGCTCGGTGACGAGAAGGTCAAGGACATCAGGAATTACATCAAGAAGGGCAAGTTGTGGGAGGCGTTCACCGCGCCCCAACGCCCCGTGTTGTTGATCGATGAGATCGACAAGGCCGACATCGAGTTCCCGAACGACCTGTTGCAGGAACTCGATCGCATGGAATTCTTCGTCTACGAGACCGGCGAGACCATCAAAGCCGTGCAGCGGCCGATCGTGATGATCACCTCGAACAACGAGAAGGAATTGCCCGACGCGTTCCTCCGCCGCTGTTTCTTCCACTACATCAAGTTCCCCGACACCGAGACCATGAAGGCCATCGTCGACGTCCACCATCCCGACATCAAGGGCCGTCTGGTGCAGGAGGCGCTGAAGATTTTCTACGACATCCGCGAGGTGCCCGGCATCAAGAAAAAGCCGTCGACATCGGAATTGCTGGATTGGTTGAAGCTGTTGATGAACGAAGACATCACCGCCGAAACCCTGCGCGAACAAGACCCGCGCAAATTGATCCCGCCGCTCCATGGCGCGCTGCTCAAGAACGAGCAGGACGTGCACCTGTTCGAGCGTCTGGCATTCATGACGCGCCGCAAGAGCGGGGATTGATGGGGTGCGCACATCCGTTGCCAATGTGGAGCTGTAGCGCCAATGCGAGCCTAACGCACCGACCGCGGGTCCTGGCCCGCGCCGGGTTGACGACGTATCGCAATGGCGCTTCATTTATCAGACTACAGAACGCATGGTAGTTATTGCTCCGGACATCCTATGCCCGGTAGATGTCGCGGCCGACTTGATCGTCCAATAGGCGCCTTGCAAGCTCTTCGATGCCATAATCGACACCCTACGACTGACCTATGATTGGCGACGGCGCCGCCCCCTCCAATCTTCAATACGGAGCTGTTTCACAGATGGTTTCAAGCCGTAGCACGGACCGCCGCTGGTCATTTGCAAGCGCCGACACCGAGCGGATCGAGCGGCGCCAGTCATCGATATTGACGAAGCGCGCACGCCGAGCGCTGGCTATCACAGCCGTCGTCTGCGCGTCGCTCCAGGTCGTCGCGTGGATGGCCCACGCCGCCGGCGTGAACAGGCAAGTCAAGATCACCACCTCTGGAACGGTCCGTCTGCCGGGTCATGTCGTGCGCGCTGACCGCGACACTTATACATTGCAGACTGTTGGAGGGAAGTCGGCAGACGTCAGCATAGAGTCAGACGAGAACAACGCCGTGTTTGAAATCTTGGACCAGAATGGAAAGGTGCTCCCCTGCGCGGGTGGGGGCGACTGCGTCCAATGGTCAGACGAACTGCCGCTGAACGGGACATATCGTATTGTCGTCGGCGGAACTCGTGGCAATGCCAACTACACTCTCGTAATTTCAATTCGGTAGGCATTTTGCCTCGAACGAGACTCGCGCGCGCAGATCGATCGCCAGTGATCGCTGACGTTCAAACTGTTTATCGTGAGGACCGGCCGTTATGCGTCCCAGCGCTATCCCTGTCATCCCAACAATGCCGCGACTTCGACCACGACGCCCGGCGGGTCGAGCGTAACGGTGCCAGCGTTTGCGAAGGAAAATGTGATGACACCATCGTCGCCGCGGCGAAAATGCTGGACGCGGCGCTCGGCGGTGTCGATCAATAGGACATGCCGGACGGCCGGCAGTGTCAGATAATTCGGCACCTTCCGCGTTTTATCGGCGCGCTCGGTCGTCGGGGAGAGGACTTCGATCACAATCAAGGGGTTCGTGGCGACCAAGGCTTCGCCGGGCAGAGCTGGCCCGCGGTTGACCAACACATCTGGCTCATAACTGGTCGTATCGTCGATCTGGACCTGCAGGCAATCGACGAACACTTCGCATGGGGCACGGCTTCCAAGTAAGGCGCGCTCGAGCGCTTTACCGGCCGCGAATTTGGCCCGCCCATGCTGAGCGCGATCGCTGGACATGGCGACCACGTCGCCCATCCAAAGTTCGTATTTGCCCTTAGGCTGGGTCCGAACCCAGTCGATGAAATTGGCAAATGTCATGTGCTTTCGTGCGGCATCCATGGGCTTTTTATACCACTGCATGCAGCTGCCGTCACGGTCCGCCTGCGCGCTGTCTAGTTGGCTGGCGTTCAATCGCAGAAATTCGAGGCCTCAGCCCCCGGCGGCCATGCCGTCGCCTTTCTTGGCGCTGCCCCACAGATCGGCGAGCGCTTCCGTGACGATGTCGCGGGCGCGGACGGGACGAGCTGCGAGATATGGCAAGGGGCGCACGACGTCGATGGCCGCGACACCGACGCGGGCCGTCACGGTGCCGTTGAAGACGCCTTCACCGAGTCGACGCGACAGCCGCTGCAACACACCTTGGCCGATGAATTGCCCGACCAGATCGTCCGTCAACGCCAGGCTGCCGGAGGCGAGCAGGTGCAGGAGCACGCGTCGCGTGAGGCCGAGGCTGGCGGCGAACCCGGGCCGGCCACCGTAGATCTCGGCGATCTTGCGGATCATGCGGATATTTTCGACGGCGACGAAGGCGAAGGCGAGCAACGCAAAGGGCGAAAAGGCCGTCACCATGGCCGTGCGGCGGGCCGACGTGGTGACCAGCCGCCGCGCCGCGCCGTCGATTTCGGGCATCAGGTCACGATCGGCGAGGTGTAGGAGCGCGCCCGCGTCGTGGACGTCGCGGCTGTGTTCGGTCAATTTCTGCGTCTGCCAGCGCAGCTCAGGCCGTCGACCGTAGAGTGACAAAAGTTTGGCTGTGACGGCCTGATCACCGCGCGCCGTGGGCTTGGCCAAAGCCGTGGCGACCTCGACACGCAGCGCTGCGAGTTTCTTCAGGCGGAAAAACCCGAACAGCTCGCGCAGCATGATCATCGCGCCGGCAAACGCGGCGATCGCAACCAGCACTCGCAAGGTGACGCCGATCCAATCGTCCTGCCAGATGGCGACGGAGACGAGACGGTAGAACCAGATGGTCAGTGCAAGACTGGATGCGGCCGTCAAGGCGGCGATCAACACCGATCCCCAGCGGATGCCGCGATCGATATCGACGCCCGACGGCATCGCCGAGGGGGGGGCTGCACGGGACGGCGGCGGCGGGCCATGGTCGGCCACCTCGACCGGCGGCGCAAAGTCTTTCAATCCGGGATCGCCGACCTTGAAAACGCGTGGTTTGCGGGGCGCG
>JANOAW010000711.1:0-1560 GCA_031411355.1 Hyphomicrobiaceae bacterium
CAGTGGTGCGCTTGCCCGTGATTTCGACGATATCGCCCTCGGCCAGACCGAGCGTTGCCAGCAGCTTGCGCGGCATCCGCGCCAAACCGCGCCCCGCCTCTTCCGGCCGGGCATTGGCCACCTGCAGTTTCACCGGTTCGATTTCGCCATCGGCCAAGGCATCTGCTCCCACGCGTGTCTGCTCGAACCGCAACATAGGAAGCGCGCGCCCGTCTTGCGAGGGCATAACGCCACGCCGCCTGCGACAGAGCCACTGCATGAAAAAAGGGCCGCCCCCGAAGGAACGGCCCTGAAAGTTTTTGGGAGAGGATGCCTGAAAGGCAAGGCCGATATGTTACCATCGCAACTTTTGTGCAAGTGCGAAAAGAAAGTGGGAGATTGCAAAAAATGCAACTTTTCCGCTGGCATCACACACCGAAATGCGTCATGTTTCGAAACGAAACTGGAAATATCGTCGTCGGACCGCCTGTGTGCGGCGCACCATAGCGGCGATACAATCGGGGAGACGGTGATGCGCAGGCTGCCCTCGCTCAGCGGGCTTGAAGCCTTCATGGCGGTGGCACGGCTCGGCTCGGTCAAGGCCGCAGCCGCCGATCTTGCGCTCTCCACCCCCGCGCTGTCGCGCCGCATCCAGACGCTCGAACGCCATATCGGCGAGTTGCTGTTCGACCGTGACCATCATGCGATGAAATTGAACGCCACTGGCGAGCGCCTGCTCGCCGCGCTCGGCCCCGCGCTCGATGCGGTGCGGGAAGCGGTGGCGGGGGCGGTAACCGGCGAGACCGATTTGCGGCTGAAACTCAACGTGTTGCCGCTGTTCGCCCAGCAGCGGCTATTCCCGCGCCTGCCCGAATTGCGCGCGAGGCACCCGCATCTCCATATCGACATCGAAACCAGCGGCCATGGCGAAACCCGCGTCGGCGACGGGGTCGATGCCGCGATTGCGCTGGCCCGCGACATCGACCCGGCGCTGCACGCCGTCCGTCTCGACCGCGACAAGGTGTTCCCGATCGCCGCCAAACAGTTCGGCGAAGGGCCGTATCGCATTTCGGTCCCCGAGCAGCTCCAGCGGATGACCGTGCTGATCCACCGCGAAATGCCCGAAACCTTCAGCGAATGGCGCAACGCCATCGGTATGCCTTGGCTCGAACCCGCCGTGGTCGATCATTTCGATTCCGGCCCGCTGATGCTCGAAGCCGCAGCCCAAGGCGTCGGCGTCGCCTTCATGCACGGCCATCATTATGAGGACGCGCACGACGACCGGCTGATCCGCCTGTTCGACCTCGATGTCGACAGCCCCTACAGCTACTGGTTCGTCTGCCGCCCTAGAGCATTGCAGCGCCCGGCGGTGAAACTGTTTCATGATTGGTTGGTGAAGGCGGGGATCTGAAGCGTCGGTAGCAAAGCCAATAAAGCGTTGTTAATACCAATTCACGCAGAGCACTTTGGTGCAATCTTGCTGCGTTGAGGAGGTGATAATCATAGATATTTCAATAGCAATTCTGATCGTCGCTATCGTTACAGCGACAATAGCCTTTGCGGCCTTGATCCTCAAGATCG
>JANOAW010000712.1:0-2684 GCA_031411355.1 Hyphomicrobiaceae bacterium
CTCTCCGCGCTGATGTCGCTGAGCCCGATAGAACCTGCGGCCAGCGGGAATGACGGTTACCAATTCCTCCTCAATCACGAGTTCGCGAAGGGAATCGAGGATGCCGTGAGGCTCATTCTCCCAAATCATTTTGTCTGGCAAAGAAACGCGAAAGAAGACAAAGCGCGTGCGATGCTTTACCTGTTCTGCAAAGGCTTCCCATGTGTAACGCAAGGAGTCACATTTCAGTTCGCTCTCCCGCGTCTTATTAAGCCACAGGTGATCCGAGAGAGCCTTTTGTAGATCCTCAAAAACATCCTCATTACTGTCGTCGAGGCAGGCTTGTTCGAGCGTGGCCGTAATGCGCCCGGTCAGCCGATACCGGCCGCCTGCCAGTCGCGTGATACGACCGGTGAACGCCAAGCGATCGAGGGAGGTCAACGCCAGGGCCGTCGCGACGCGGGTACGGTCGGTTTCGGTCGCGACGATGTCGACCGGCCCCCCGCGTTCGGGCACGGCGTCGACGGCGAGTGTCCAGTCGAGAGGAAGGGCGTCATCGGTCATGGCGCGGCCTATCACAGTCTGTTTTTGATGTCGCTGCCTGAGCGACATGGCTGAGCCATGCCTCACGCCGCGTGCGGCGCCATCAACGCCTCGACCAGATCGGCCAGTCGCGCGACGGCATCCGGACGTCCTATGCGCTTGGCCGCGGCAGCAACACGGCCGAGCAGGACCGGGTCGTCCAGGAGTTGCTGGATGGCGGCCGTGAGCGTGGCCGTCGTCAGGGTTTTCTGCTCGAGACACCAACCCGCCTCCGCAGCTTCGACATGCCGTGCGTTGAGCAGCTGATCGTTGTCGAGGGCATGTGGCAGCGGCACGAAGATGCCGGGTCGCCCGATCGCCGTCATTTCGCTGATGGTGCCCGCGCCGGCACGTGCGATCACCACATGGGCTTTGGCGATCTCTTCGGGCAAAGCTGTGAAGAACGGCGCGACGAGTGC
Source organism: Hyphomicrobiaceae bacterium (assembly GCA_031411355.1). GTDB lineage: Bacteria > Pseudomonadota > Alphaproteobacteria > Rhizobiales > Hyphomicrobiaceae > JABFRJ01. Next base: position 981 of record JANOAW010000712.1, read on the forward strand.
GCGAATACCAGCGCTCGCATAGGCTTCGGTCACGCTTGCGACGTCCTCATCGCGGGCCTGTTGCGTCACGAACAGCATGCGGCGCACACGGTCCGGCAGAGCGATCAGAGCCGGTGGGACGGCTTCGGAAAAAAATCTCGCCCCCTGGCTGCCGCCAAAGATCAAGACGTTGAACGGTCCGTTCGGCTGCGGCGGACGGTAGGCGCGCTGCGACCAATCGATCACGCTGTCCCGGACCGGATTGCCTGTCAGGCGCACTTTGGCAGCCAACGTTGCATCGATGCCGACGACGTGCTCGAACGAGGTCGCGATGGCGGTCACGCGTTTCGCCAGCATCGCGTTGGCACGGCCGAGCACGGCATTGGCCTCGTGCAGGGCCGATGGAATTCGACGGAGTTTAGCTGCCAGTAGCGGTGGAAATGTCGGATAACCACCAAAGCCGACCACGGCCGCTGGCTTGATGTCGCCGAGCAATTTGAACGCAGCCGCGGTGCCCCGGGTCAACGTATAGCCCGTCCTGGCCGCCGCGAACGGTGACGCCCCCGTCAGCGTTGCGGCTGGCACACGATAGATTTGTCGGGCTGGGAAATCAGCGCCGTATTTATCGCCGCGCATATCGGTGATCAAGTCAACGACGATGTTGCGGCGCGCCAGTTCCTGAGCCAGCGCGAAAGCGGGAAACAGATGGCCCGCAGTGCCGCCGGCGGCGAGCATGACGGACGCAGGTGATATCGGCATCGATCGGTGTCCAAGCGCAAAGGTGCCGGCAGATCACCCACATCGAGGCAATGAGTCAACGCGACCCGGCGGAGGTCGTGTCGGCATTCGCACGCGTTCGCTCGATCACCACATCATACAACGCGAGTGTCTTGCGCGCGGCCGCGGTCCAGGTCAGCCCGGCCACCGCCATGCGGCGTGCCTCGCGCTTATCGCGCTCGTGTGCCGCATCGTCGACGAGCGCACGCCGCAATTCGGCCAGCCACGCGTCCGCGTCGAGCGGCTCAACCAGATGACCCTGTCCACACGCGGCTTCAGGCATCGACGATGTCGCAGACACGACCACCGGACAGCCGAGCGCAAGAGCTTCCGTGATCGGCATGCCATAGCCCTCGTAGATCGAGGCGTAGAACATAGATCGCGCATGACGATACAGGGTCCGCAGGTCGTGGTTCGACACATAGCCCGTGAGCCGCAAGGTGCCTTCGGCCGCAAGCGCATCCAGACTGTCGTCCATGTCGGTATCGCCCCAGCCGTGCGTGCCGACCAGAACCAGCGGCATTCGCTCGCGTTCGGCACGTGTCAGGGCGCGATATGCGGTCAAGAGCGTTTTGAAATTCTTGCGCGGCTCCAGCGTCGAAACGGTCAGCGCAAATGCCCGGGAGCCGATGTTCAACCGGCGCAGAATGTCGGTATCGGGCAGATCGCTGGTGAGGTAGATCTCGTTCACACCCGGCGGGATAACGCTGATATCGGCTGCCGATCGTCCGAAACGCTGCATGATCTCGGAGCGGACCGCCTCCGAGATGGTGTGGATCATCGGTGCGGTGCGACACATGTCTTCGACCGGCGCGAGCCAATTGACCCGTGATTTGGGATGCAGCTCGGGGAAGCGCAGGAACGACAGATCGTATACGATTGGTAAAACGGCAACCTCGCCCGTCGCCCCGGGGGCACGCGACATGCTGGCATGAAACACGTCGAGCC
>JANOAW010000713.1:0-2666 GCA_031411355.1 Hyphomicrobiaceae bacterium
TACATCGGCGGCATCCTGAAGCACGCCAAGTCGATCAACGCCTTCACCAACCCAACCACCAACAGCTACAAGCGCCTGGTGCCGGGTTACGAAGCTCCCGTGTTGTTGGCCTACTCCGCACGCAACCGCTCGGCCTCGTGCCGTATTCCGCACGTGACCAACCCGAAAGCCAAGCGCATCGAGATCCGCTTCCCGGATCCCGCCGCCAACCCGTACCTCGCCTTCGCCGCCATGCTGATGGCCGGCCTGGATGGTATCGCCAACAAGATCAATCCCGGCGATCCCATGGACAAGAACCTGTACGATCTGCCGCCGGCCGAACTGGCGAAGATCCCGACGGTGTGTGGCTCGCTCCGCGAAGCTTTGGAGAGCCTCGACAAGGACCGCGAGTACCTCAAAAAGGGCGGCGTGTTCAAAGACGAGATGATCGACGCCTACATCGAGCTCAAGATGGCCGAAGTGGCCCGCACGGACATGACCCCGCACCCGGTCGAGTTCGATATGTATTACTCGTGCTGATGGGCGCGCCCGGTGTCTGAGCTTTGGTCAGACACCGGGGTCACCGTCCCAGCCTGCGCGCGAATGCGAGACGGATCCCGAGGGAATGTTAGGGCGGGCTCAGCAATGAGGCCGCTATTTTCGTTCCGACCCGGAGCCACCGTTGGTCCAAGCGCTCGGGCGAATTTCCCCACGGTGGCTGCCTGCACTGCGGCGTCAACGAACCGGTCGCGGCATTGCGCGTCTCTGCCCACGTGGCCCCGAGGCCATCATGACGGTTTCCGCCCCTCGCCCTCAAAGCTCACGTTTACCAACACAAACGGCCCATCCTTGCGGATGAGCCGAGTGATGTCGTCGAACCAAAGTCGCTGAAAAATCAGCGCATCTGGATGTTGCCGACAGCCATTTTGCCGGAGCGGCGGTCTTCTTGCGTGTCGAAGGAGACTTTGTCACCTTCTTTGAGGCCGCGCAGGCCAGCGCGCTCGAGAGCGGTCGCGTGTACGAACACGTCGGCGCCGCCCGTTTCCGGCTGAATAAAGCCGAAGCCTTTTTGGTCGTTGTAGAACTTCACAGTACCGTTGGTCATCGTCAGGCTCGTTGTTCCAGGAGAAAAAAGTCACTTGACCGCACGCCTTCGGCGCACGGTGGCACGCGTCGCAGTCCAGTTTGGAGATTCCGCAGGCCGAGCGCGCGCCAACGGGATAAATGATCCGATAACCTGATTGCGCCTCGGATGCAACGACAGGTTTTTCAATATTGTTTGACAAAGCGTCGTGGAACCTTTGTCGAGGCACGCGAAACATGTGCAAAACCGCCCGCAACGCGGTCATGCATGACATCTATTCTCTGTGTCGCGACCGCTTCCCCTCTGCGACAATCCGGCGTAAGAGCGGCGCCTAGGAGGAAATCACTGTGGCCGAAGATCTCTCGTTCAAGCCGGATGAACTGCCGGCCGACCGTTCTCTCGTGATCGTCGATGACGACAAAGCGTTCCTGCAGAGGCTCGGGCGAGCCATGGAACAGCGCGGCTTCGAGGTCCGCATGGGGGCATCCGTTGCCGAAGGCCTCGATCTCATTCGCCAGAAAGCGCCGGCGTTCGCCGTGGTCGACCTGCGCCTGGAAGATGGCAGCGGCCTCGATATCATCGCCGAGATGCGCAAAATCCGCGCCGACAGCCGCGCCATCGTCCTGACTGGCTACGGCAATTTCGCCACTGCCGTATCGGCTGTGAAACTCGGCGCCGTCGACTATCTCGCCAAGCCGGCCGATGCCGACGAAGTCACCGATGCGCTGCTGGCACCCTCCGACGAAAAAGCCCCGCCGCCGGAAAATCCGATGTCGGCCGATCGGGTTCGGTGGGAGCACATCCAGCGGGTCTATGAATTGTGTAATCGCAACGTCTCCGAGACCGCCCGCCGCCTGAACATGCACCGCCGAACGCTGCAGCGAATTCTCGCCAAGCGCGCGCCGAAGTAACCCACCATCGCTATGCGCAAACTTCCCGCCGCGGCGGCGCCCATTGTGTTGCCGCTGATCGTCACGTTCGTCATGTCGAACGTTATCTCGGGGCTGTCGACCGTTCTGGCGATCGGCACCTCTCCGGGTTGGCTGACGGCTTGGCTCAAGGCCTGGATGTCCTCATGGGCGATTGCGTTTCCTGTGCTTGCGGTCGTGTTGCCTGTGGCGCGCCGCATCGTCGGTAAAATCGTCGAGGCACAGCGATCATGACCGCTGATCTGGCGTCGGCCCCAGGCATTGGTCATATCCTGCGCGCTGATCGGTCGTTCGTGGTCGGCCAACTCGGCCAGTCGCTCGACGGTCGCATCGCGCTGCCCTCTGGTGAAAGCCGGTGGATCAACAATCACGAAGCCCTCGTGCACGTGCATCGCATTCGTGCGGTCGTCGATGCCGTCGTCGTCGGTGTCGGCACAGCCGTCGCCGACGATCCGCAGCTGAATGTCCGGCACGTCGAAGGGCGCAATCCTGCCCGCGTGGTGATCGACCCGAACGGCCGTCTGCCGCTCGACCGCCGATGCCTGCAGCGTCACGACGGCTGCGGCGTTTTCATTGTCCGCGCGCGTCCCGGCCCCACGCCGTCAGGGGTTCGTGAAATCATCGTCCCAGTGGTCGCTGAGGGCAAACTGTGTCCGCGCGCTATCGTCGCCGCC
>JANOAW010000714.1:0-1967 GCA_031411355.1 Hyphomicrobiaceae bacterium
GTGGTGCGACGGTCAACGCGACCAGCAGCATCGCGGCCGCGGCGATGCCGAGCATCACGCCATGTCCGCGCACCCGCTGTTTCACGGCCGCGGTCTCCAGACATCGCGACAGCCTCGATAGGCCGCGATCCCGCCGGGATAGCTCACCAACTCCATCTGCTGTCCCCAGGGGGTCTTGAAATACAGCCACGTCAAGCCACGGCTCGGACCTTCCGTCATTTCGACCGGACCTGATTGGATCGACACGTCATGCGTCTTCAGCGCCGCAAGCGCGCGGTCCATGTCCTCGACATAGAGCGCGAAGTGCCAGCCGCCATGATCGGAATTCTTGGGCAATGCCGTGGCTTGATCCGGCGATCGAAACTCGAACAGCTCGAGCACGGGGCCGTTGCCGCAGCGCAGCACACGGATTTTTTCGATGCGCGCGCGCGGATGGACCGCCAAATGACTGGCCATCCAGTCGTCGGGGCTCTCGAAGGGGCCGACGTCGTACAGGATTTCGGCAGCGAGCAGATCAACGAAAAAAGCCGTGGCCTCGGCGAGGTTCGGCACCGTCAAACCGATGTGCTCGATGCCAGTGAAACCTGGGACGGGAGTGGCCATGATCTCGATGCCTCGATAGTCTCGGCCGAGCGTTAGCCTCGGATCGATGTGCTGCGCAAGTCTCGGCCGAAAGTCTCGGCCGAAAGTTTCAGGCGGGCGGATCACGACCAATCGAATCGTGATTCGAGGCGCCTCATCGCTTGCCGCTTTCCTGGGCTTTGCGCAATGCCGCCGCCAGCGCGCTCTCACCCGCCGGCACGGTGGTCTGCACGGGCCTGGCGCCCCCGCCCGTCGACCGTTGAGGCGGCGGGGCGGCGCTCATGGTGCCGGTCGAACCGTGGGCACCCGACACCTTGCCGCCGGTGATCGTGCCGCTCTTCATGGTCAGCGCGATGCGTTTGCGGGCTTTGTCGATCTCCTTCACGCGCACCTTGACGACTTGGCCGGTTTTCAGAAGTGCGCGCGGGTCCTTGACGAAGGTGTCGGCCATTTCCGAGACGTGCACCAAACCATCCTGGTGCACCCCGATGTCGACGAAGGCGCCGAAGGCCGCGATGTTGGTCACCACGCCCTCGAGCTGCATGCCGACCTTGAGATCGTCGATTTTTTCGACGCCGTCGGCGAACGAGGCGGTCTTGAATTCGGGTCGTGGGTCGCGACCGGGCTTCTCGAGTTCCGTCAAGATGTCGGTAATGGTGGGAATACCGAACCGCGCGTCGGCATATTTCGCCGGTGCAACGGTCCTCAGAAAGGCGCGATCGCCGATCAGCGCCTTCACCGGTTTACCTGTTCCAACCGCGATCTTCTCGACGACATCGTAGGCTTCGGGGTGGACCGCCGAGCCGTCGAGCGGGTTTTTACCGTTCATGACACGTAGGAATCCCGCCGCCTGTTCGAAGGTTTTCGGCCCGAGCCGCGGCACCTTCTTCAAGGCGGCGCGAGAGGCGAATGCGCCGTTCTCGTTGCGGAATGCGACGATGTTGTCGGCCAGTGTTTTGTTCAAGCCCGACACGCGCGCGAGCAGCGGCACTGACGCCGTATTCACGTCGACCCCGACCGAGTTGACGCAATCCTCAATCACGGTATCGAGCGACTTGGCGAGACCGGATTGATCGACATCGTGCTGATACTGGCCAACGCCGATCGCCTTCGGCTCGATCTTGACCAGTTCGGCGAGCGGGTCCTGCAGGCGCCGCGCGATCGACACGGCGCCGCGGATCGACACGTCCAGATCCGGAAACTCCAAGGCCGCCAGTTCGGACGCCGAATAGACCGACGCGCCGGCCTCGCTGACGATGATTTTGTGGATCTTGAATTGGTCGAGCTTCTTGATCACGTCGACGATGAGGCGGTCGGTTTCCCGGCTCGCGGTGCCGTTGCCGATCGCGATCAATTCGATCTTGTGCTTCATGCACAGCGCGCCG
>JANOAW010000715.1:0-6204 GCA_031411355.1 Hyphomicrobiaceae bacterium
CGAAGAGCCGCCGCCGGCCGTTGCGATCGATGCATTGTCGGCAGCAACCGAGAAACTGGTGCAGGCCTTCAGGCCGTTCGGGTTGCCCATGACGCTTGGGGTCGATGAGCCGATCCGCCACCATTACGCGATCGTCGACGAGGTCGATTCGATTCTGATCGACGAAGCACGTACGCCTCTGATCATTTCAGGTCCGACCGAAGATCGTGCCGAACTCTATCAGACGATCGATGCTCTGATGCCAAGCCTCGTCGAGGGCGACTTCGAGATCGACCTCAAACAAAAGCAGGTGTCGCTGACCGAGAGTGGCAACGTGCGCATGGAGGAGTTGCTGAAAGCGGCCGACATGATGAAGGGCGACCATCTCTACGACATCGAGAACGTCACGGTCGTGCATCACATGCAGCAGGCGCTGAAGGCGCACAAATTGTTCCACAAGGACCGCGACTACATCGTCAAGGACGGCGAGGTTATCATCATCGACGAATTCACCGGTCGCATGATGGCGGGTCGTCGGTATTCGGAAGGACTGCACCAGGCTCTCGAGGCCAAGGAGGCGGTCGAAATCAAGCCTGAAAACCAGACTTTGGCGTCGATCACGTTCCAGAATTATTTTCGCTTGTATCAAAAGCTCGCGGGCATGACTGGCACGGCTGCGACCGAGGCCAACGAGTTCATGGACATCTACGGGCTCGACGTCATCGAGGTGCCGACCAACATCGGCATCGGCCGCAAGGACGAGGACGATGAGGTGTATCGTACGACGCCTGAGAAATATCGCGCCATCGTCGCTGAATTGGTTGACTGTCACCGGCGCGGGCAACCGGTATTGGTCGGGACCACGTCGATCGAGAAATCGGAGGAGCTGTCGCGCTTTCTGAAGGATCGAAAGTTTCTCAAAGACCTTGCCATCTACATGCGCGAGCAAGCCGAAGGGCTGAAGCCCGGCAAGGAAGATGCGTTGATCCAGAGCCTGATCGACGTCGCCGTGCACATCGATGATTTGTTGAAGGGTAGCGGTAACGGTGATCCGGTGCCGCACAAGGTGTTGAATGCGCGTTTCCATGAGCAGGAAGCCACCATCGTCGCACAGGCCGGTGTGCCGGGCGCGGTGACGATTGCGACCAACATGGCGGGACGCGGAACGGATATCCAGCTCGGCGGCAATATCGAGTTTCGCCTGCGCGACTGGATCAACATGAGGCTCGAAGCGGGCGAAGCTCAACCGAGCGATGACGAGATCGTTGCGCAGAAGAAAATTCTGCAGGCCGACATCGCCGAAAAAAAGCAAACCGCGCTGCAAGCCGGTGGATTGTATGTCGTCGGCACCGAGCGCCACGAAAGCCGGCGCATCGACAACCAGTTGCGTGGCCGATCGGGCAGGCAAGGCGATCCGGGTCGATCGAAGTTCTATCTCAGCCTCGAAGACGATCTGATGAAGATCTTCGGCGGGGATCGCATGGACGGAATGCTGAAACGCCTGGGGCTGAAGGAAGGTGAGGCGATCGTCCATCCTTGGATCAACAAGGCACTGGAAAAAGCGCAGCAAAAGGTCGAGGCACGCAACTTCGACAGCCGTAAATACGTGCTGAAATACGATGATGTGTTGAACGATCAGCGCAAAGTCGTGTTCGAACGCCGGATCGACATCATGGGGCGCGACGACGTTTCCGAGACCATCGCGGAAATGCGCCAGCAGATCGTCGGGGAACTGGTGGCTGAATGCATGCCTGAGACGGCGTATGCCGAGCAATGGAACACGGCGAAGCTGAAAGAAGAAGTCGAGCGGACGTTCGGTCTCGATCTGCCGATCCCCCAATGGGCCGCAGAAGAAGGTATTGCGGACCAAGAGGTGCGTGAGCGCGTCATGAAGGCCGTTGAGGAGAAGGCCGCTGCGAAGGAAGCCGAAGTCGGCGCTGACAACATGCGGCACATCGAAAAGATGGTGCTTTTGCAGACCATGGACGGTCTCTGGCGCGAGCACATCGTGACGCTTGAACATTTGCGGCAGGTGATCGGCTTCCGCGCTTACGGGCAGCGCGATCCGGTGAACGAATACAAGCAGGAAGGCTTTCACCACTTCGAGACAATGCTGACGCAGATGCGCGACGCGACGGTCGGGCAGCTCATGCGTGTCGAATTGGCGCCGCAGGAAACCGGTGAGCAACTCGCATCTGGGCTCGATGCCGCGTCACATATGCCGGTTGAAATGACGATGAGCCACGATACGCCTGAAGGCCTCGGGGTCAGTGCCGAAGAATTCGAGCGCGCGAATGCGGTGCTGTCGGCTGCGACGATCGGCGCGGGCGCGCCCGCGTCGATGCCCGAGATCCGTCAACCCATGCAATCGCGCAAGGCGGCCGAAGACGTCGACAAAGACGATCCGTCTACGTGGGGCAAGCCATCGCGCAATCAGCCGTGCCCGTGTGGGTCGGGCAAGAAGTACAAGCATTGTCACGGCAAGCACGAGTGACTTTGGTAGGCCGTGCGGCATACGACTTCAGCGCGCAATTTTGACGGTACAGCGGCTCATGATGTCGTGAAGGGATTGGCGACGTGTCGTCCAGCCGGCCATCATGAAGCCGATGCCAATGGGAAGGATCGAAACGATCTTTAGGCAATTGCGCAGTGCGGCTCGCAGAAACGAAATGCGCACGGCGTCGTCCGCCACGACTTCGATTGCCAATGCCATCTTGCCGAGCGTCGCGCGTCGCTGGCTTGCTTCCATCAGGCTTGCGTAAAGGAGGCCGAATGGCCAGATGATCCAGGTCAAATCCTCGTTTTGTTCAGCCATTGTCACGGGATCGAGGCGCACTCTCTTCGTGGATTTTACCGTGGTTGGCGTTTTCACACCTGCGGCGTCCGTTTTCGTCGACGCGAATTCTGATTTCGTTTCTCGATGTAAGTATATCAGCCGCCCCAGCACTGTGGTCTGAACGCGGTCGATGGTTTTTGTGACTTGTTTTCCAAACTCGAACACCATTTCCGGTTGACCAGCCAAAACGACGGTTCTTTCGGTCGTGGCCCAGGCCAAACCGGACGTATCGATGTATCGAGCGGCTTTCGGCACCGCCAGCGCCACCGCGAGCAATAGTGCGAAACCGAAGACGTACACGAGGGTGAGGTCGATAACGGTGGCAACACAGCGTCGCCAGAACCCGGCGTAAATCTGCGTCGCCATTCGAGACTCGAGCGCCGCAACAAGGTTTTGTTCAATCTCCACCGCCAGCGCAGACGTCTGGCGCCGCGGCGGCATCGGTCGCAACGCTGGTGTTGGACCATTGGGCAGCACGCGATAGGCATGAACTGGTTCTGGTATATTCTTGAGATCCTGTGGGCCAAGATCAGCGAAACCGAGGCCGATTTTGTTCTGCACGTGGTGGCGCACTTCGTTCGAAATGCAGACGCCGCCGGGTTCTGCGAGTGATTCCAGACGCGATGCGATATTGACGCCGTCGCCGAGCAAGTCACCGTTGTCCGTAACGACGACATCGCCGATCGCAATGCCGATGCGCAATTGCAGTCGGTTTTCGAAAGGCTCGACCACGGCGATACTATTTATGGCGTCCTGAACGTCGATGGCGCACCGGACCGCGTTTACCGCGCTATCAAATTCGGCCAGCATGGCATCGCCGGCCGTGTTGAAAACACGTCCGCCTTGCTGCGAGACGAAGCGATGCAGAAGCCGGGAGGCATCGCCAAAGCGGCGAATCGTCGTTTCTTCGTCGCGTGTAATCAGGGCGCTGTAGCCGGCCACGTCAGAGGCCAGGATGACAGCCAATTTGCGCCGCAAAACGTCGGTGGAGTGTTCGGTGGCCATGGTCGCACCCGCGATTGCGAAACCGGATATTTATCCAGTCAGCTTAGCAGAAAATGCCGACCTCGTTGCGAGCTCGTATCAGGGTGGTGGCTTTCGGCCCGAGCTTGCGCCCGGGCAGATGCGTTCGGGCAATGGTGTCTTACCCTCAGACAGCTTCGGCTTCGCGTTCTTCGAGGCCGTAGTCTTTCATTTTGCGATACAGAGTGGAGCGGCCGATATCGAGGCGCTTGGCCACTTCGGTCATGTGGCCGCGATAGCGACCGAGCGCCAAGCGGATCATGTCGGCCTCGATATCCTCGAGACGGCGGATTTCGCCGGTGTCGTCGACGGCCGGAATGCCGAGTGAGCCGCGACCGGCCCCCATGGCAAGCGTATGTGGCACGGATCTTTCGGCGCCGAGGACGACGGGGCCTGTGATGACCGGCATGCGCACGACCTGAGCCGGGGCTGCGGGGACGACCGCTTTGAAGCCATCGACGTGGGCCGCAATCTGCGGGAATTCGTCGACCCCGATTTCATTGTTGTCACTGAGGACCACCGCGCGGAACACGGCGTTTTCGAGCTGTCGTACGTTGCCGGGCCACGAGTATGCCGTCAAAAGGTCGAGGGCCGCAGCCGAGACGCTCGTCACGCGTTTGCCTTCTTCGGCAGCGAAGCGGGCGAGGAAATAGCGCACGAGGTCCGGCACGTCATCGAGGCGATCGCGGAGCGGGGGAACCCAGATCGGGAACACGTTCAAGCGATAATAGAGGTCTTCGCGGAATTTGCCGTCCTTGACCTGTCTGATCATGTCGCGGTTGGTGGCCGAGATGAGGCGGAAATTCACCTTCACGGATTTCTTCGAACCGACCGGATCAATCTCGCCTTCCTGAAGCGCGCGCAGCAATTTCACCTGTGCGTCGAGTGGCAGTTCGCCGACTTCGTCGAGGAACAGCGTACCGCCGTCAGCTTCCTGAAATTTGCCGATGCGCTTGTCGACGGCGCCGGTGAAGGAGCCTTTTTCGTGACCGAACAAAATGCTTTCGACGAGATTTTCCGGAATTGCCCCGCAGTTGACGACCACGAACGGCTTCTGGCGGCGCTCGCTTTCGCCTTGGACGGCGCGGGCGATCAGCTCCTTGCCGACGCCTGACTCACCTTCGATGAGGACCGGAATGTTGGAGGCGGCGGCGCGCTTGCCGAGCATGATGACACGCTGCATGGCGTCGCCGCGCAGCACGAGGTCTGAAAACGTCAGTGTGCCGTCGTTCTTCTTCTTCAGGCGCGTGATTTCACCCTGCAGCGCTTCGATCTTCAAGGCGCTCTTGAGCGAGACTTCGAGACGCTCGGGGCTGGCCGGTTTGATGACGAAGTCGACGGCGCCCGCGCGCATGGCGTTGATGGCCGCGTCGATGGAGCCGTGCGCTGTCTGAACGATGATCGGCGGGGAGCCGGGCTTGTCGGCCATGCGAGCGAGAACGGCCATGCCGTCGACACCGGGCATCACAAGATCGAGAAGTACGACGGAGATGGATCCGCGATCGGGGCCTTCGAGGATCTGGAGGGCTTGTTCGCCGCCTTGAGCTGTCTTGGCATCGTAGCCGAGACGTTTGACGTTTTCTTCCAGCAGTCGACGTTGAACGGGATCATCGTCGACGATCAAAACGCGCTTGGCCATGTCAGTTACTCGACGCTACGAGATGGCCGCTCGAACATCCGAGCGCCCTACTCAAACTCCGCATCGACAATCGATGACGGACTGTACGAAAAGGAGACTGCCCGAGATGAGTAAACGCTTCGTTTCGGGACGCACCGAGACGTGGCTTATTTTCCCGACCGCCGTCGGAGCATTATTTTTGCGAGGCCGGGAACGTCGGACCGGCGAGCGCGCCCGGCGCGCCGAACGCGGGTGGAGGCGGAAGTTGACGCAGCATGGCGTCGATATCGGCCGGCTTTTGATTCAGCGGCGGACCGCGTTCACGTGAGCCGGGCGGATCAAACACATGCACGAGGCCCGGGATCGCGACGACCAGCGCCAGGATCGCCAGTTGCCCAACGAGGAATGGGGCCAGGGCGCGCAATGTCGCGCGCGCTGTGGCACGTTCCGGCACGGATGCGCGTGTCAGGACCCAGGCGTAGCCCATCGGCGGTAGGAGAAAACTCGTCTGAAGCACGAGCAGCACGAGGACGCCGACCCAGACGGCGTCGTCGACGCGAACGAGGAGCGCTGGGACGAGAATTGGGACGGCGACGAATATAATCTCGAAAACATCGAGTGCGAATGCCAAGATAGCGAGGCTCGCGAGGATGACGACTACGGCCAGTGCCGGTCCACCAGGGAGTGCTGACAGCCAAGCTTCGATCAATTTGTCGGAGCCGAGCAAGCGCAGCACGAGTGTGAAAGT
>JANOAW010000716.1:0-8676 GCA_031411355.1 Hyphomicrobiaceae bacterium
GCCCCAGGCCGGCCCATGAACGTACAGCTCGACCACGTCGAGCGGCGGCGCGCTATAAAGCATGATCGGCACCAGCGACCACGCAACGACTTGCAGGGCCATCTGCACGCCGATCATCACGGCCGGTGGCGAACGGTCCGGCCGCAAAAGCGAAAGCCTGCCGAGGGGCAGGCTTTCGAACGTTCGATCGGGGAGAGCCATGAGGATTGGACCCAGGGTCAATGGGCCGATGCGCCGGCTCCCCAGACGTAGATGGCGGCGAACAGGAACAACCAGACCACGTCGACGAAATGCCAGTACCAAGCCGCGGCCTCGAAGCCGAAGTGTTGCTGTGGCGTGAAATGCCCCTTCATGGCGCGAAACAGGCAGACCGCCAGAAAGATGGTGCCGATGATGACGTGGGCGCCGTGAAACCCGGTCGCCATGAAGAACGTCGCGCCGTAGATGTGGCCGGAATATTTGAAGGCTGCGTGGCCGTATTCGTAGGCCTGCAGAGCGGTGAAGATCAGCCCGAGAAAAACGGTCAACGACAGGCCGTAGATAAGACCCTTGCGGTTGTTTTCGAGCAAGGCGTGGTGGGCCCAGGTCACCGTCGTGCCGGACAGCAAGAGGATCAGCGTGTTGACCAGCGGCAGGCCCCACGGATCGAAAGTGGCGACGAAACGGCCGTCTCCGGTCGGCTTGGGTGGCCAGACGCCCGACGTCTCGACCGCGCGCTGAACCATACCGACGACTGCGTCCGTCGTTTCGGCATTCAACGGGTAAACCGGCGCCGGGAACAGGGCGGCGTCGAAGTAGGCCCAGAACCATGCCACGAAGAACATGATTTCGGAGGCGATGAACATGATCATGCCGTAGCGCAGATGCAGGCGCACAACTGGTGTGTGGTCGCCGCTATGCGCTTCGTTGATGACGTCGCGCCACCACATGTACATGGTCGCGAGCACGATCATGAGGCCGACAAAGAAAACTGACGACCCCTTGAGGCCGAACAGTCCGGTGCCGCTGCCGAGCGAGCGCATCAGAATTATACCGCCGATGGCCATCACCAGCGCACCGACCGAACCGACCAGCGGCCATGGGCTCGGGTTGACCAGATGGTAATCGTGGTTTTTGGCCGGATGATGGGCGTGCCCGTCCGACACCGCGGTGCCTGACATCTTCGCATCCGCCACTTTCACGCCCGACACTTTCGCGTCCGCCATCGAAGTCTCCGTAATCCCCGGATGCGCACGGACTGACGAGCCCATCGCAAAGTCACTCTTGGCGACGCTTAGCATCGGGTCGCGATTGCGCAACGCTCATATTGGTCGCACGCCCGGATTGGTCTTGCGCACGCAACGTTCATTCGCACTAACTCCGAGCCCGTGCAAATGCGTCAACGGCGGGCGTATTTTTGCGCGTGTGGAGGCGCGGGAGGCAACTTTACCGGTCGCATCGGTGTTTAGGTGTCTCGGGTCGTGCAGATGCGAGGTCTTGAGCGCATTGGACGACTGCGGCGCGTTGGAAAACGAACGTCGGAAAACTAACGTCTTGTACATTCGCTGACGCGTCACCATCTGACCGGGTCGTGGCGGAGGGCAAGACGTGTAACCGCCCGCGTCACAAGCCCGCGTCACAAGGATGTGTTTGTTATGTTCACATCGTCGCCTCGCATAAGCCCGACTTGTGTGCAACGTTGGTCACAATCGCCAACACAATTCAACTAGAAAGCGTATGCCTGTAGACTGAGCCGACCAAATGCGGACGAGAAAGAGGCGGTCGACCCGAGCCCCCGAGGGTCTACCGAAACGGTCATGGCAGCACTCACGAAGTCAGTTCCCGTCTTCATGGACGGAACCAACGGCCTGTCTCGATATCTCGAGCAGATCCGCAAGTTTCCGATGTTGCAACCGGATGAAGAGTACATGCTCGCCAAACGCTGGCATCAGCATGAAGATCCGGATGCGGCAGAGCGCCTAGTCACGTCCCATCTTCGGCTCGTGGCGCGCATCGCCATGGGCTATCGCGGCTACGGCCTGCCGATGGGCGAAGTCATCTCCGAAGGCAATGTCGGCCTCATGCAGGCCGTAAAACGGTTCGAGCCCGATAAGGGTTTCAGGCTCGCCACATACGCCATGTGGTGGATTCGTGCGTCAAGTCAAGACGATATCCTGCGCTCATGGAGCCTTGTAAAAATGGGCACCACGGCCGCGCAGAAGAAGCTGTTCTTCAATCTGCGTCGAATGAAAGGGCAGATTCAGGCGCTCGAAGAAGGCGATCTGAAGCCGGAGCACGTTACGCACATCGCAACCAAACTCGGCGTGCCCGAGGACGACGTCGTCAACATGAATCGCCGCCTGAGTGGAGATTCGTCGTTGAACGCGCCGTTGCGGGCAGACACCGAGGGTGCGGGCGAGTGGCAGGATTGGCTGGTCGACGACAAGCCGAGCCAGGAATCTATTCTCGCTGACAACGAAGAACTCGGCATGCGTCGGTCGTATCTTTCGAAAGCGCTCGGAACCTTGAACGATCGCGAGAAGCGCATTTTCGAGGCCCGTCGCCTGACTGAAGATCCGGCGACACTCGAAGATCTGTCGACTGAATTCGGTGTCAGTCGCGAGCGCATCCGGCAGATCGAGGTGCGGGCGTTCGAAAAGGTTCAAAAAGCCGTCCAGCTGGCGGCGTCGGCAAGCGAGCGGTTGCCTGCGATGTGACATCAACCGGCGACTGAGCAATGGTACGATCAGAGGCTGCGGCATCCATGCCGTAGCCTCTTTTTTTGCGTCAACTGTGCGTGATCGGAGCCGGTAACCATATCCGACGAGGAG
Source organism: Hyphomicrobiaceae bacterium (assembly GCA_031411355.1). GTDB lineage: Bacteria > Pseudomonadota > Alphaproteobacteria > Rhizobiales > Hyphomicrobiaceae > JABFRJ01. The sequence goes on from JANOAW010000716.1 coordinate 2,811, forward strand.
GCTCGTCTGTTGCAGCGACCACGATGTATCGAATACGCTGCTTAACCGTGTTCGTGTGGGTCTGGTCTCATGAAGCGTTCCCCTATTCGTCTATCAACTGCCGCACTCTCGATCGTGGCGATCGGGCTGTCGGCGACAGCTGCGACGGCTCAATCGCGAACGTGGGTTCCGTGGGGGGAAATCGGCGGTGCCCCTGCTCCCACGGCAGCGCCCAAACCAATCGCCGCCGCACCTGCCGTCACGGCGGTTCGGACGGCCGCTCTCGGGTCTGCGACAGCCGCCAAACCGGCCCCCTCTGCCTTCGGTACGGGTGGCCAGTTACCGGCTCCGAAAGCCGTCAGCTATCCCGCACAATTGCAGGGTGGCGCGCGCCCGAGCATTTCGCCGCAGGCACCGGGACAGGTGGGGTTCAGTGGTTATGGCGTCGGTTCGATCGTCATCGATACGGCCGGACGATCGCTATATTACGTGACGTCGACGTCATCCGCGTATCGATATCCGATCTCGGTTGGTCGTGACGGCTTTACATGGCGTGGAACACAGAAAGTGACCAGCGTACAATCCTGGCCCGACTGGCGTCCGCCGGCTGAAATGCGCCAGCGCCAGCCGGGTCTGCCCGAAGTGATGAGCGGCGGCGTCAACAATCCGCTCGGAGCCAAGGCGCTCTACCTCGGGTCTACTTTGTATCGCATCCACGGCACCAACGACACCAAGTCGATCGGCTACGCCGCGTCGTCAGGATGCTTCCGCATGATGAATAGTCACGTCATGCACCTCGCCAATCTGGCGGGCGTCGGCACGACCGTGCATGTTCTCGATCGGTTGCCGCGCAATGTCGCGTCCGGAGCGGCCAAGAAGAGCGGTTGAAACCTGCGGCGACACTGCGGCACAATGGCCACGAAACGCGAGGGAAAGAGCGTCGCCCCTCGCGGTTGGCCGCGAACAGCGCTACGTGGCTACATGATCAAATTTGCTTCGGCGCTCGCTACAGCCGTCCTTGCACTGTCGGCCGTGTCAGCACACGGACAACAAGTGCCGTTCGTTCGCGAGATCAAGATCGGCGTCGTCAATCACGACATGCCCGGGCTGTGGAGCGGTTTCCAGCTCGAACGTGGTATCGGCATCAACGGTGAATTGATCCTGTCTCCACAGGTGACTGTGTTCGGCGGCACGCTGCGCCCCGCGGTTGGCGGCACCTATGCCGTGTCGACCACGGACCGGCCGGTGACATCGAAAGCCTATGCCGACATCCGCTGGATGTATGAAGCCCAGAACGGCGTATTTCTGAGCCTCGGTATCGGCGCCGCCGTGCACAACGGGGTCATCGGCGGCAATGCCACTGACGACCTGTCTCGCAAATGGCTCGGCCACCGCGTGCTGTTCCATTTCCCGCTGGAAGTCGGCTATCGCTTCGACAAGCACCAGTCGCTGTCTCTCTATTTCGATCATATCTCGAACGGGTACACCTCGACCTACAACGAGGGGCTCGACACCCTCGGGATCAGGTACGGCTACAAGTTCTGATCTCGCGAACATTTGCCGCAGCGCTGTCGCTTGAGGCACAGTGTGCTCGCAGGCATGAACCCGGCCACTGATTTCGTCCCCTGATTTCAGTCGAGATCGGCCGAGGCGCGGCACCATGTGCCATACCGAACGCGGCGCGCCGATGCCATGGAGACAACACGGGTGACGAGCGCGCGGTCGGAAGGCGTCGCTTTCAGCCCGGACCGAAATCGAAACCCGAATTCGAATGCGGGCGACGACACGACTTCGAGACGACCAAGGAACTGTCGATATGAAGCGCAACACGCTGTTGCTCGCGACCCTCGGGGTCCTCGCCTTGGCTGCCGCCCTGGTGTCGTGGCCGTTCGACGGCGTCGCCCAGCAGGTGCCGCATACCGTGCATCAGAATGCCGGGACCGGTCAGCCGATCTCGGGCCAGATTACGTTGCAAAACCCGGTCACACCGATTGCCGAAGAGATCAACGTCTTCCACAGCCGGGTCAACAAGATCATCATCGGCATCGCAGCCTTCGTGCTGATTTTGATGATCTATGTGATGTACCGGTTCCGTGCCAAGGCGCACCCCGAGCCCTCACGCACAACGCACAATGCGGCGCTCGAAATTGCCTGGACGGTGATTCCGGTGTTCATCCTGGTCATCATCGCCATTCCGTCGTTCCGCCTGCTGTTCAACCAATATTCGTTTCCCAAGCCCGACCTGACGATCAAGGCGTATGCCAACGCCTGGTACTGGATGCACGAGTATCCAGACGCCAAGATCAAAGTCGAATCCAACATGATCACCGACGAGGAGCTGATGCGCGCCAAGCTCGGTGAAGCCGAGTACACCAAGCGCATGACCGGCTTGAGCGAACTTGGCAAAGCCAAGCTCGCGCAGGAGACCACCGACGCCATCTGGAAAGGTCTCGAGCCGGCGCCGGCTCCCTACACTGGTTCGCGACTGGTGCGTCAGCTATCCGTCGACAACGAGATCGCGATCCCCGTCGGCAAGGTCGTGCATCTCCTCATCACCTCGAACGACGTCATCCATTCCTGGACCATTCCCTCGTTCGGCTCCAAGATGCAGGCCGTGCCTGGGCGCGTGACCGCCACCTGGTTCCGCGCCGACAAGATCGGCGTCTATTACGGCCAGTGCTCGGTTCTGTGCGGCAAACTCCACTCCAGCATGCCGATCGCGGTCCGCGTCGTCTCCGACACCGATTACGCCGCCTGGGTCGAGGCGGTGAAGGCCCGCGACAAGGGTAAGGCACGCACGATCCTGCAACAGGCGACGGCCGGGTTCGAGCCGCGTTCGCTGGCGGCGATCGAGTGAGTTGCTTGCGCATCTGACATCATCCGCGGGTGGCGGTACCGCTGCCCACACAGAACCGACGACCGAGCCGAGCCACAGAGATCATCATGGCGAGCAAAGACCACGCTCACGACGACCATCACGCTGACGAGCACGACCACAAGCCGTACTTCGTGGCGCGTTGGCTGTTCTCGACCAACCACAAGGACATCGGCACCCTCTACCTGTTGTTCGCCATGATGGCGGGCATCATCGGCGGCGCGTTGTCGGTCGGTATGCGCCTGGAACTGCAGGAGCCGGGCCTGCAATATTTCTCCAACCAGCACATGTACAACGTGTTCGTGACCGGTCACGGGCTCATCATGGTGTTCTTCATGGTCATGCCGGCCATGATCGGCGGCTTCGGCAACTGGTTCGTGCCGCTGATGATCGGCGCGCCGGACATGGCGTTTCCGCGCATGAACAACATTTCGTTCTGGCTGTTGCCAGCCGCGTTCACGCTGCTGCTGTTGTCCATGTTCGTCCCCGGCACGACCGATGCCAACGGCGTCGGCACCGGCTGGATCGTGCTGGCACCATTGTCGACCACGGGCCACCCTGGCCCCGCCGTCGACTTCGGTATTCTCGCCCTCCACGTCGCCGGTGCGTCGTCGATTCTCGGCGCCATCAACTTCATCACCACCATCTTCAACATGCGCGCGCCGGGCATGACCCTGCACAAGATGCCGCTGTTCGTCTGGTCGGTTTTGATCACCGCCTTCTTGCTGCTGTTGTCGCTGCCGGTGCTCGCCGGCGCGATCACCATGCTGCTGACCGATCGCAACGTCGGCACCTCGTTCTTCTCGGCGGCCGGTGGTGGTGATCCCCTGCTCTATCAGCACCTGTTCTGGTTCTTCGGCCATCCCGAGGTCTACATTCTGATCTTGCCCGGCTTCGGCATGGTCAGCCAGATCATCTCCACGTTTTCGCGCAAGGCCGTGTTCGGCTACCTCGGCATGGCATACGCCATGGTCGCCATCGGCGTGGTCGGCTTCGTCGTCTGGGCCCACCACATGTACACGGCCGGCATCGGCGTCGACGCACAGGCCTACTTCGTGTTCGCAACCATGGTCATCGCCGTCCCGACCGGGGTCAAGATCTTCTCGTGGATCGCCACCATGTGGGGCGGCTCCATCCGCTTCACCACGCCGATGGTGTGGGCGCTTGGGTTTATCTTCCTGTTCACGGTCGGTGGAGTGACGGGCGTGATGCTCGCCAATGCCGGCGTCGATCGGGCCATGCACAACACCTACTATGTCGTCGCCCACTTCCACTACGTGCTGTCGCTCGGCGCGGTGTTCGCCATCTTCGCGGGCTGGTACTACTGGTTCCCGAAGATGAGCGGCTACATGTACAGCGAAACGCTCGGCCACATTCACTTCTGGCTGACCTTCATCGGTGCCAACTTGCTGTTCTTCCCGCAGCATTTCCTCGGCCTTGCCGGCATGCCACGCCACTACGCCGACTATCCCGACGCTTACGCCTATTGGAACCGCATCTCGTCGTTCGGCTCGTACATGACGGCTGCGGCGACGATTTTCTTCTTCGCGACCATGATCTACGCGTATTTCGTGGTGCGTAAGCCCGCCGGCGCCAACCCGTGGGGTATCCCAGAACGCCTGCAGACGTTGGAATGGACGTTGCCGAGCCCACCGCCGTTCCACCAGTTCGAGACGCTGCCGGTCATCAAAGACGATCCTGTCGGTCATCACTGAGTGACGCCACCGAGACGCACGCGGGCGCTTCCTCAACAGGGAGCGCCCGAAGTGTTTTGAGGGTGTGGTTGTCGGTTGGCAGCGGGCCAAGAACTGCCGGAAACGGCGACGCATTTCGGAGCCAGCAACGTCAGCATCGACCAGCTGCGGACATCGAGCGTAGCGACGCTCCCTATCCCTTGAGCGAAACAACACCCTCCGAGAGGTCAATATCTAAGCTAGTTAGCCTCTTCAAGGCGGTGACAACGAGCTACGTGGACCGCATCGAACACCAGTTCGTCACCGACGTTCGGCGGATCGCTGCTTGCGACACCTTGCAAGCCATTTCCGTAGCCGATAACCTTTACCCTGATGACAACTCGGCGCCCTTCGATCGCGCTGATCTCGCCTCGCATTTGGCGCGGTTTGTCTGCCACATCTTCCTCGAACAGGACATCGTCTCCGACGCGCAACTCGTTCGGACCGATCGTGTTAAACCGCTTCAGTTGCATCTTCTGAGCCTCACAAGTTGAAAGCTGTGCAAGAGCCCTGCACGGCGCTGGCGAATCGAAGTAGCTTATGCCAGCTTGCCGGACTCAGACAGGGTGATGATTCATGTCTGATCATTTAATTTGTCTCATCTGCTGCGGCCGAGGCGGGACCGTGATTGATCTTACGAATGGTGAGCATGTTCATGCGACGTGCATTCATCAGGCTCCGCGGGCAGAGCCGCGGCAGTCTGAATTATTTGCGCGCCTCTCGTCCCTCAAGGCACAGCTTTTGGAAGTGTCGCCGCGTTACACGCTTTGGGGTCGCATCTTCGGTGACGATACCGAAGATCAACGCGTTCTGGCACTCAAAGGCACGATTTCATCAGAAATCGATGAGGTGAATATTATCTACGAGGCGGTGGTGCACGATTTTGATGCACGCAAGCAGCGCTTCTCTAAACTCCAGGCTCATTGCTTTGACTACTGGCCGGGCTATCCACCAGATTGGGAGCGGAGAACTCAGGCCGTAAGGAATGGGCGATGCGAGCAATGCCGGTCGGCCGATGTGATCCATGTGCATCATAAAACACCGCTGAGCTTGAACGGACACAACAAGCGCGTCAATCTGACTGGACTATGTTTCGACTGCCATCAATCTCGTCACTTTCATTCGATCCCGCCCCCGCAGCAAGGCAAACAGGCTCGCAGAAAGTCTGCACCAAAAAAGCCAGCGACTGCATGGCAAAAATTGAAACTCGCGGCTTCACACAATAGCACCGTCAGAATTGAGTACACCAACGAGGCAGGGGAACGAAGCAAGCGAGTCA
>JANOAW010000717.1:0-1720 GCA_031411355.1 Hyphomicrobiaceae bacterium
CCGACGTCGATCTGAAAACCGTCCGCGGCGTCGGCTACGCGCTCGTCGAGAACCAGAAGCCGTAACCGGCCTCACCCGTGGTTTGAATGTTCCAGCGGCGATGGAGCAGGCGGAGCAACCACGGGCGCACCCGCCGGCATCGCTTTCGCCATTGCCTTCACGGTGTCGGTCATCACCTTCACCGAGTCCGAATGATACATCACGCCCGCGACCCTGCCGTTCGGATCAAGCACATAGATATTCGTGGTGTGGTTGATGTGATGGATCGGCTCGTCGTTCCTCAGCATCGCTGCTTCGATACGCGACTGGAAAGCCCTCACCGCAACCGCCAGTTCCTTGCGCGTGCCCGACAGGAAGATCATGTCGCGATCGATCGCGGGGCCCCACTGTGCAATCGCCTGCCGCCGGATGTCCGGACCGGTCATTGCTTGCCCGTCATGGCCATGCGCCGCGACGGCCCTCGCCGCTCCGTGTGCGCCACCATGCGCGACACCGCCAGTCATGTCGTCAAGGCGCGGCGCGTTGATGTCCACGAACACCGCCTTCATGGGAACACCGGCCGCGTTCAGCTGGTCGACCGCAACCGGCATTGTCTTCAGCGCAATCGGGCACGCTTCGAGACACTCCATGTATCCAAAATAGACGAGCGCCCAGCTGCCCTTCAGATCCTTGTCAGTGAACGCCTGCCCGCGTGTGGCCTCGACCAGCTGGAACGCGCCGCCCAGGGACTCCATCGGCGGCGTGTCATAGCTGTGCTCGCCATGGCCGTCACGGCTGCCAACCACCTGCCCGGTCAGCGGATCCATCGTCGCCTCGGTGATCGCCGGCGTCGTCTCGCTCACGACCACGCCATCCCCGCTCTCGCCCGCGCAGGCCGAAGCCAGCAGCATCGCGCAGACAGCCAGACCCAGGCGAAGACGCTGCAACATCACGCGGTCACATTGATGACGGTTTCGCAGACGCCCTTGCCGCCGTCGTGTATCTCGCCGGTGATCCAGTCGCGGAACTCGGTGATCACGGGATAGACGCCTGGCGCCTGTGCCATGACGATCAGGTCACGACGCGACGCGGCGGTTGATTCAAACTCCGTGCCCGCCGGAATGTGTATCGGCTTCGACCACGGAAAATCCGGATGCGACAGCGGGCGTCCGTCCGCTGCATAGATCGTCGCGTCGAGCCCCATGATCCGCGTGCACAGGATCGAGTACGACGCGTTCAGGTGACGGATCAGGATACGCTGTCCGACCTTGGCATTGATAACGACGCGCGGGTCTGTCTTCGTCTTGGGGTTGGGCACGCCCGAGATCATGAAATACTTCGGCTTGAAGACGTTGAGGCCCGCATCCTCGCCACACAATCCGGCCGTGTGGCTGAGATTACGCCAGGCCGGATCAACATCGTCGAACGCCCACAGCGCTTCCACGTCATAGCGCGGCCCGCCATCATAGAGACGGCCCGGCCCCGTCGGCGGATCGACGATGAGGAAGCCGTACATTCCCATCTCGAAATGCAGCACCGTGTTCTTGTGACAATGATAGAAATACGTGCCCGCGTGCGAGGGCTGGAACTGATAGGTGTAAGACCCCGTCACTTCGAACGACACGTGACCGACGCCATCATTGTACGTCGATGAGTTCATGCCGTGATGATGGATGGTGTGCGAGTTCTTCTGCGCGTGCAGCGTCGAGTGCACGATCTGCCCCTGCCGGCAGCGCATGAC
>JANOAW010000718.1:0-2084 GCA_031411355.1 Hyphomicrobiaceae bacterium
ATGTCACCGGGCGGGCGCAACTCCGAACTCTGCATCGGCGCGGGCGTCACGCACGCAAACGCTGCCCGCGCATTGCAGGATCCGACACTCGGCGAACTCTGGCGCCGGTTTGCCGGCGTGCAGGTGCGCAACGCTGGCACCGTCGGTGGTAACATCGCCAACGGCTCGCCGATCGGCGATTTGGCACCGGCCTTTATCGCGCTTGGCGCGACGCTGCATTTGCGACTGAGGGATGAGCGTCGTCAGATACCGCTCGAGGCGTTTTTCCTGGCCTACGGGCGCCAGGACCGTCGACCCGGCGAGATCGTCACTGCCGTCACGTTTCCGGTCACTGCCGCGCGGTGGCTGTCGGTGCACAAAGTTTCGAAACGCTTCGACGACGACATTTCGGCTGTCTGCGGCGCGTTTGCGATCGAGGTCGAGGCAAATGTTGTCACCTCGGCGCGCATCGCCTACGGCGGCATGGCAGCAATCCCCAAGCGTGCGCGGGCCATGGAGGCGGCGCTTGTCGGCTCACCCTGGACGCGTCGGACGATCGACGCGGCGATGGCAGCGCTCGATCAGGAATTTCAGCCGATGTCGGATATGCGCGCCTCCGCCACGTATCGGCGCCACGTCGCCGCAAACCTGCTGCTGCGGACGTTCATCGAGCGCACCGAGCCGAACACGTCGACGCGCCTCGTTGGCCACCACGCGACGTTTGGAGGTTGACACCATGCAACGACGCTCCATCCTCGGCCAACCCATCGCGCACGACAGCGCGACCAAACACGTGTCTGGCCAAGCGCGCTATATCGACGACCTGCCGGAGCCGCCTGATACGCTGCATGTGCAAATCGGCATGAGCACACGCGCCCATGCCCGTATTGTCGCGCTCGATTTGGCCCCCGTACGCGCCTCGGCCGGTGTTGTCGACGTGCTGACCGCCGCCGATATTCCCGGTGCCAACGACGTGTCGCCGACCCCCACCGCTGACGACCCGATCTTTGCTGAGGATCGTGTTCAATACTTCGGTCAATCAGTGTTCGCGGTGGTGGCTCGATCGCGCTCGGCGGCTCGCCTCGCGGCCCGTCGCGGCGTGGTGACCTATGAAGATCTGCCGGCAATTCTGACCATCGACGAGGCTATGGCGGCGCAGCACTTTCTCGAGCCGCCCTACGTCATGCAGCGTGGCGACACCGACGCGGCCATCGCGGCGGCGCCTTTGCAACTCAAAGGGCGCATCGACATCGGTGGGCAGGAACATTTCTATCTCGAGGGCATGGCCGCGTTCGCGATCCCAGGCGAAGACGACGATATTACGGTGCATGCCTCGACGCAGCATCCGAGCGAAGTTCAACACAAGGTCGCCGACGCACTGGGCATCCCGCGCCATGCCGTCACGGTCGACGTTCGCCGCATGGGTGGCGGTTTCGGTGGCAAAGAGAGCCAAGGCAATCTGCCGGCTGTCATCGCGGCCATCGCGGCGCGCAAACTCGGTGTGCCCGTCAAGTGTGTCTACGATCGCGACGATGATTTCATGCTGACCGGTAAGCGTCACGACATGCGCTGCGATTATCGTGTGGGCTTTGACGCCGACGGCCGAATTCTCGGCTTCGACATGGTGCAGGCCATGCGCTGTGGCATGAGCTTCGACCTCTCGCAGCCGATCGCCGATCGCGCCATGTTCCATGCCGACAATTGTTATTATCTGCCGGCCGCCCGCATCACCTCGTTTCGCTGTAAAACACATACACAATCGAATACGGCGTTCCGTGGTTTCGGTGGCCCCCAAGGCATCGTCGCCTGCGAGCGCGTAATCGACCACATCGCATTTTCGCTCGGGCTCGATCCCTTGCTGGTCCGACAGCGCAATTTTTACGCCTCCCGCCAGGCGCGTGTCATCGTCAGTGGGAACGATGCTGTCTCGTTGGCGCGCGACGCGACAGCCTCTCGTGTATTTGCCACGACCGAGCCACCGAGCGAAAACCGAAGCACGACGCACTATTTCCAGGACGTCGACGACTGCATGACCTCCACCACGAGCCCGCGGCCCGACGGGAAACGGAACGTGGTGCTCACCTTCACCCCGCGCGACGCCTTCG
>JANOAW010000719.1:0-9021 GCA_031411355.1 Hyphomicrobiaceae bacterium
AAATGTGCCTTCATCCTGTTCGCGGCCTCGGGTGGCGCGCGCATGCAGGAGGGCATTCTGTCCCTCATGCAGATGCCCCGCACGACCATCGCGGTGCAACGACTGCGTGAAGCCGGATTGCCGTACCTTGTCGTGCTCACCGATCCGACCACGGGTGGGGTCACGGCCTCGTATGCAATGCTGGGCGACATCCATATCGCCGAGCCCAATGCGCTCATTTGCTTTGCCGGCCCCCGCGTCATCCAACAAACCATCCGCGAACAACTCCCCGACGGCTTCCAGCGAGCGGAATATCTGCTCGCCCACGGCATGGTCGACATGGTCACGCATCGCCACGAGCTTCGTTCCACGCTGTCCCGATTGATCATGCTGCTGGGGCCCCGGTCCATGCCGCTGTCGGACCGCAAAGCGCCCGGCAAAACGGTGTCCGTGAAGGCCAACGGCAAGGCGCTCAACGGCCACGCCAACGGACTTGCGAACGGTCATGCGGAAGCCGAGCCCGTTGACGACGCCGAACGTCTCGACCCCGCCCGCATCGATGCCAAGGAGCGCGCCAAGCGCGAGCTTGAAGCCAAAGCCAAGAGCCGCGCCCTGCCTCCTGGCTCCGAATCATCTGCTTGAACATGAAAATGGCACGCGTCCTGTCTGGACACGTGCCATTTTCGTCAGCCGGCGAACGTCAGGGAGGGCGCCGCCGGGATGGGATCGCGCACCGTTATTGTGCGAGGCGCAGAGCGTTGATCTTCTGGGCGAACTTGGTGAAGGCGTTGTCCAGTTCGATTGCGTTGCCGGCATCGGCATAGAAATCCGGACCCGACGTCGCGCACTGCTTCAAGACCGACTGGGCACCTGCCGGCGCATCGAAGGCGATCGCGAACACCTGCACGCCCTTGTCCTTCATTTTCTGGCACAGTTTGAGAGCTTGATCCTGCGACGTGCCGTCGTGGAAGGCAGTGTTGAAGACGCCGTCGGTCATCAGGATGACGGCCTTGACCAGTTTTCTGTCGCTGATCTTCGAATAGCTGTCGGGCACGCTCTGGCCACTCCAAACCGAACCCCAGTCCGGCGAAACGACGTTCCAGGCCCATTGCGCGCCGAAGTGACCGCCCGTCCAACCGCCCACCTGGTACTTGTTGACCTCGGCAATCAGCGCTTTGCGATCCTTGGATAACGGCACCAATTTCGCATTCGGGCAGGTGTAACCGCCGATACCTTCCGTCGTGTCGATGTCTTTGGTGCCGTCGGCTGCGACGAAAAACGTGCCGGAGCTGTCGCTGTCGGGCGTCCCCGTATCGCGTTCGGTGACACAACCATCCTTGCTGCGGTTGGCGGATGCGGCGCCGGCATAGCTGCCAAGGTTGGCTGCGGCGGAATAGGGCGCGAGACCGAGGCGGACTTTCTGGCCCGGCAGCGGATTGTCCGGCAGCATCAAGGTCGCGAACTTGGCGAAAGCTGATTTCATCGTATCGATCTTCGGCGCGCCGCCACGGGTGGGGCTCTGGCCCATCGAACCGGTCACGTCGAGCGCCAATCCAACCTCGATGTCGCGCAGTTGGAACACGGCCGTGGCTTTTTGCGGCAGCGGAATTTTGTCGTAGCCGCCGACGCGAGCGAACGTGGTCGGCAGATAGGCGCCCTTCAACTCGACGTCGACCTTGGAATTACCGCGGTCGATTTTCACGTTGAAGTCGCTGTCGTTGTAGACCGACAACTTGCCGGGCCCCTCGACGTTGGCTTTGAAGATGGCGAGCGCTGAGGCTTTGACTTCCGGATCCGTGGCGACGCCGTCCTTGATCATTTTGGCGGCTCCGAGCACGGCCGCATCGACGGCGTCGTGAAGGCGCTGGTTGGCGTGCATGCCGCGGTTGAGGTCGACTGCCAGAGCGACCGACATGCAGAACGGGATCGCACACAGCGCGAGGATCATGCCGACGGAACCGTCGTCACGTTTTGCAAACAGGCTTGCAGTCGATGTCGAAGACGTCACCATGTGGAACTCTCCCTGAACCAGTGCGGTGGAACTGTGAGGGGAGAAGCAAAGGCGATGCCGGATCTCGATCGGCTCCGGGTTGGGGGATCAAGCCGTCGATTGTCGGTAAATCAGCGCTTAACAATCGTCTGCACACGGGCGCCGCGCTGGATCTGTCCACAGCTTATTGACGTGCGGCCGCCTGGACGACTCACGGTCACGTGATAGCCTGCCAGCAGTTGGGTGCATCGTCAGGCGTCGGCACCACGGCCATTCGAGATCTTCGAGGACGACGCCATGTCGCGATACCGCCTAGCCCAATCCATATGTGCGCTCACCGGCATCGCCGTCGGCGCCTACAGCTGCATCACAGTCGCCGTCGCTCAAAACTACGACGCCAACCTGCAAGTGCGGTTCGGCAGCTTTTTGCAAGGCGCGGCTGTCGTTGGCGACGGGTCGCTCGTCACGACGACAACACCCGCTCCTACCCCTGCCGGCCCCGGCGTTCCCACGAGCGTTTCAGAAAGTGGCCCATTGGGATATTTCTCCAAGGGCATCGGTTTCGTCAGCGGCATCGAGATCGTCAACAAGCGCGGCTGGAACTACGGCGTCGAGATCGACGCGGCGTTCATGGACGGCCGCTCGACCAGATTCGATCAGCAGTTCGGCATCGACTATATCGTCACGGCCCGGGGACGCCTCGGTCGCCATGTCCGCCCCGATCTGCTCTGGTATGCGTCGACCGGCCCAGCACTGCGTGGGTCGGATTTCACCTCGCAGACGAAAATCAATCGCACACGGCTCGGTTGGTCGTTCGGCACCGGCCTCGAGTGGGACTACGGCGGCGGCATTCTATTTGGTGAATACGTGTTTGCGGGCTTTGGCTCGGTCAGTCATGAACTGACCAACAACACAGTTACGGGCACGGTCGTGCGCGCGTACGATTACGATGCTCACGCCCACATGTTCCGGATTGGCCTGAAATTCAAAGTCGGCCACGACCACTATTATCACGACGACGTCGCCGAGCGCATCGGTCGCCGTCAAGAGCCGTTGAAATAACACGGCCGGGTGTTGGTCTGATGATCGTCATGGCGCAGCCGCCGCGGACTTTGCCAGCGACGGTTGCGCTGTTTCTGCCAACGACATCGAGTGCCTGCCGCGCATTGACCCGTCGGTCCCGCCCGTTTAACCGCCGTCGTGGGGGAGTGGGCCATGCGGCGACGATTTTTTCTGGTCTATAATCCGTCGGCTGGGCGGGACCGGCGATTGTATATCGATGCGGTGGTCGCGAGCCTCGAACAGGCGGGCGCGACCGTCGACCGGTGTCGATCGATCGGTGTCGAGGCGGCGCGCACGGAAACCTCGGCCGCGGCGCGTTCGGGCGCCTATGACGCCATCATCGCTGCCGGCGGTGACGGGACAGTGCGGCAAGCAGCGATCGCGGTCCTGGGATCAACCTGTCCGGTCGGCGCCGTGATGATGGGAACCGGTAACGTGCTCGCCCACGAACTCGGCTTGCCGCGCGCGCCGCCGGCGGTCGCATCTGTCCTCTGCCATAGCCCGACCGTCGACATCGAACTTGCCTCAGCCAACGGCGAACCTTTTCTGCTCATGGCCGGCGCCGGGTTTGATGGCCGCATCGTCGGGAAGTTGAACCAGACGCTGAAACAACGCTTCGCGCGCGCAGCCTACGGGCCGGCGACACTCGGCGCGTTGCGTGCACCACTCGACCGTCTGCGCGTCACGATCGACGGCGTCGATCACGCCTGCGCCTGGGCCGTGGTGACGTCGGCAACTCGCTACGGCGGTGCCTTCCGTTTGACCCGCCGCACGTCGCTTCGGACGCCGGGCCTCGTCGCCATGTTGTTCCGACCCCGCACACGCGCCGAATTGATCGCCCAGGCCATCGCCCTCGCCCGTGGCCATCTCGATGCGCGCGCGGATCTCGATCCGGAGTGGGTGACGGCCATCGACTGCACGGCAGCCGACGTGCGGGCCGACATCCCAGTGCCAGCGCAGATCGACGGCGATACGTTCGGCACCACACCTGTGCAAATTCGGACGGGAGCCGGGCGTGTCTCGCTGATCGTTCCACCTTGACCTTTGCGTCAATGTGCAGAATTCAGGACGCCCGCTGTCGGCGTCCGCTGTCTTTGGTGTACATGGCGGCAAACCTGCGGACTTACGAGGAGACGTCATGCGCTGTCCGTATTGCGCGTCTGAAAACACGCAAGTCAAAGACAGCCGTCCGGCCGAGGAAAATCAGGCCATCCGGCGGCGGCGGCATTGCGACGCGTGCGGTGGCCGGTTCACGACTTTCGAGCGCGTGCAACTGCGCGAGATCATGGTCATCAAGCGGTCGGGGCGCCGCGTCGTGTTCGACCGCGAAAAACTCAACCGCTCGGTCGAGACCGCCGTGCGCAAGCGCCCGATCGCCCCCGAACGCGTCGAGCGCATGATTTCGGGCATCGTGCGGCAACTCGAAAGTATGGGCGAGAGCGAAGTGCCCTCGACCGCCATCGGTGAAATGGTGATGGAAGCTCTGAAAGGGACGGACGCCGTCGCCTACGTACGCTTCGCGTCGGTCTACCGCGATTTCCGCGCCATGGCCGATTTCCATAGCGTACTCGGAGAGATCAGCGAGGCGCCCTTGGTCGATACCAAAGCGGACCCAGTGGGGGAGGCACCGAAAGTGCCGCGCGCCACATGACCGACACGTCGCGTAGCCCCGTGCACAGCAACGACTTCGACATGCGCATGATGCGCATTGCGCTCGGCCTCGCGCGCCGCGGGCTCGGGCGGACGGCCTTCAATCCATCGGTCGGGGCTGTCGTCGCGGACGAGGCGACCGGCCGCATGATCGCCGGCGGGTGGACCCAACCCGGCGGGCGACCACATGCCGAGAAGGAAGCTCTGAAACGCGCAGGCGCGCAGGCGCGCGGCAAGACCATGTACGTCTCGCTGGAGCCGTGCGCCCACACCGGCCGCCTCCCGACGTGCGCCGATGCCGTGCTTTCCGCCGGCCTGAAACGCCTCGTCTGCGCCATCGCCGATCCCAATGAAATCATCGCCGGTCGCGGCTTCGAGCAACTGGTAGAAGCCGGTGTCGAAGTCGACGTCGGCTTGCTCGCAGGTGAGGCGCGCTGGGTGACGGCGGGGCATATCCTCAAGACACTTCACGGCCGCCCGTTCGTGCAATTGAAGCTGGCTGTCTCGTCCGATGGCCGCATCGCACCCGGTGTGGGCGGAGCGCCGGTGTGGGTCACGGGGCCGCAGGCACGCAGCTATGGCCATTGGCTGCGCGCGCAAACCGATGCGGTCGTCGTCGGCGTCGGCACGATCATCGCCGACGATCCCGATCTCACGTGCCGTCTGCCCGGCATGGCCGATCGATCGCCGCTGCGTGTCGTCCTCGATACGCACCTGCGCACGCCGCTCGGCGCGCGCGTGAGACGGGGCGCGCCATGCCGAATTTTCACCGCGGTCGAGCCGGGTCGCGCAAATACTGCCCGCATCGCCGACGCGACAATCGAGAGCGTGCCGACCTCGGGTGGGCATGTCGATCCGCTCGCCGTGCTGATGCGCCTCGCCGCTGATCCGATCCGCCGTGTTCTGATCGAAGGCGCTCCGAGCGTTGCACGGAGTTTTCTCGGCGCCGATCTGGTCGATGAGGTGGTGCTGTTTCAGAGCCCGACGTCGCTTGCGTCCAATGGCGAAGAACCGCTCGGGCCGCGGGGACTGGTACCCTTCGACGGCAGTGGCTGGCTGCGCGCGAGCCGCCGCATGATCGGCCCTGACACGATGACGGTCTATCACCGCAATCGGCCGGGAGTTCTGACATGAGCGCAGATGATACCAGCGCGCCGTTCCGATACTATTTGCGCGTCCGCTATGGCGACTGCGATGGCCAAAAGGTCGTCTACAACGCCAAATACGGCGAATATTTTGACCTCGCTGCCACCGAGTTTCTGCGCACAGCCTTGCATCCGCGAAGCGTGTTCGACGGCGATTTTGAGATGCAGGTCGTGAAGCTGGTGGTCGAATGGAAGGGCCCAGCCCTGCTCGACGACGTGGTCGAGATAACGGTTCGGCCGACCAAATTCGGCACCACGTCGTTCGTGCTCGGCTTCGAATTGCGCCGCGCCGGCGATGCGGCGATCCTGGTCACGGGCGAGACCATCAACGTGCACACCCATCGCGTGGGCGCGGCATGGGTGAAAGTGCCGCTCGACGACCGCCATCGACACCTGCTGGAAACCGCCGGCACCGGCAAGACGGTCAATCACGCGGGTGAATTCGCAGGCCTACGCCGGGGGTAACGCGCCGATCGGCACATCACGGCGGAAGCCGTCGCTCGCAATCAGCAGCTGCCGCGCATACTCGGTTTTGGGCGCGCGCGCCGACAGCGTCTCCACATCCATGTCCTCGACGGCCCTGCCGAGCTGCATGACCATCAGCCGCTCGCACATGTGCGCCACCACGGCCAGATTATGACTGACGAGAATATACGTCAGCCGACGTTCCGCGCGCAGGGCTTGCAGCAAATTCAACACTTCCGCTTGAATTGACACGTCGAGAGCCGAGGTCGGTTCGTCGAGCAGAAGAATGGTGGGCTCGAGTACGAGCGCGCGTGCGATCGCCACGCGTTGGCGCTGTCCGCCCGAAAGTTGGTGCGGATATCGATACCGGAACGACAACGGCAGCGCGACGTCCCCGAGTGCCCGGGCGATACGGGCTTCGCTGTCGCCGATGGCATGAATGGCGAGCGGCTCGGCAAGGGCGTCGTGCACCGTCTTCTTGGGATGCAGGCTGCCGAACGGATCTTGAAAGACCATCTGCACGGCGCGGAAAAACGCTTTGTCGCGCACCTTTTTTTGTCGCTCGCCGAGGATCGTGATAGCGCCGTCCCACGTCGGATTGAGGCCGCACAAGACCCGCAGCACGGTTGATTTCCCAGATCCTGATTCGCCGACGATGCCGTAACTTTCTCCGCTCGCCACGTCGAACGACACGTCGCGCACCACGTGGGAGTCGCCGAAGCGGACATCCAGATTGCGTACTGAAATGGCTGTGGTCATTGCCGGCCGTATCTGTCAAACTTCGAGATATCGACACAGCCACGGTTTTGTCTGCCGACACAAGTGCGGCGGCCCCACTGCCGTGAGCACGAAAGTCTGGCGCCATCGCCGACGATCCGCCAGAATGAGCCAATTCAACGTCGACCAGGGCCGCCACCATGACGAAAATGCTCGCCGGCAAATCCATGATCGTGACCGGCGCCGGTCGCGGCATCGGTCGCGAGATCGCGTTGATGTCGGCACAGCACGGTGCAAGCGTGGTCGTGAACGATCTCGGTGGTTCGGCGGAAGGTGACGGCGGTGATCAGACCGTCGCCGAACAGGTGGTCGACGAAATCCGCAAGGCCGGCGGCAAGGCGATCGCCAATGGCGACAGCGTCACCGATCCGGAAGGCTGCGAACGCATGGTCAAGTCCGCCGTGCAGGCCTTCGGGCGCGTCGATTGCGTGGTCAACAACGCCGGCATCCTGCGGGACCGCATCTTTCACCGCATGAGCGTCGTCGACTTCGACGCCGTCATTAAGGTGCACTTGTACGGCGCCTTCTACATGAGCAAGGCGGCGGCGCCCTATTTCAAGGAGCAGGAAAGTGGCGCGTTCGTGCACTTCACATCTACTTCGGGCCTGATCGGCAACTTCGGCCAAGCCAATTATTCCGCGGCCAAGATGGCCATCGTCGGTCTGTCGAAATCGATCGCGCTCGACATGGCCAAGTTCAAGGTGCGCTCCAATTGCGTTTCGCCCTTTGCCTGGTCGCGGCTGATCGGCACTATTCCCGTCGACACACCCGAACAGAAAGCACGGGTCGAGCGCATCCAGAACACCATGACCGCCGCCAAGATCGCTCCGTTGTGCGTCTTCCTTGCCAGCGACGCCGCAGCAGACGTCTCCGGCCAGATCTTCGCCGTGCGCAAGGACGAGATCTTCCTGATGTCGCAATCACGCCCGATCCGCACTGCGCACAAGGACGGCGGGTGGACGCCGGAGGCGATCGCCGAGACGATGTTGCCCGCATTCAAGAGTGGGCTGTATGCCCTCGATCGCTCAGCCGACGTATTCAACTGGGATCCGATGTAGCCCCATGACCAGTTTCGCCCTCGGCACGACGACCGTGACGCGCATCGAAGAATCCGCAGGCCTCGGCTTTCGCGATAAGGTCCTGCTGCCAGATTGGCATGACGGCGTCTTGGCTGAGCATGGCCACTGGCTCATGCCCAACCACTACGACGTCGACAAGAAGCGCTTCGTGCTCTCGGTGCACTCCTGGTTGATCCGCACAGCCCGTCACAACATTCTCGTCGACACGTGCGGCGGCGACGACAAGGAGCGGCCGGATTTTCTGGCGTTCCATCAAAAGAAAACTGGCTACCTCGACAAACTCGCGGCAGTCGGCCTCGCGCCGCAGGACATTCATTTCGTCCTCTGCACACATCTGCACGTCGATCATGTCGGCTGGAACACACGGCTCGACAACGGCCGCTGGGTGCCGACATTTCCAAATGCGAAGTATGTGTTTTCGAAAGCCGATCTGGCGCTCTATGATGCGACGGCTGGCATCGGCGGCGATAGCGATGAGCGCAGGCGGGTCTATAACGACAGTGTGCTGCCGATCATCGAGGCGGGGGCCGCGGAGTACGTTACGGGCGAACATCGCTTGGGCGACGGCTTGATCATCGAACCGGCCCCCGGTCATACGCCAGGCCACGTCGTACTGACGGCCGCAGGCGGTGGGCGGACCGCGTTGTTCACCGGCGACATCCTGCATCATCCGATCCAGGTCTTCGAACCCGATTGGAACAGCGCCTTCTGCGTCGACCAGACAGCAGCCCGTGCGACGCGCCGACGTGTCTTGTCGCGCTGCGCCGATACAGGTGCCATGCTGTGTCCGGCGCATTTCGGTGCGCCCCATTGCGGCCATGTGGCGCGCGCACCCGGCGGGAAATTCATCTTTGATGCGGGCGGCGTTTGAATC
>JANOAW010000720.1:0-2377 GCA_031411355.1 Hyphomicrobiaceae bacterium
GCACCAAAGTCGCGGCCATCAGGACGAATGCAATTGCCGCCCCGAACGGCCAGTTGTTGAGCTGGAATTGGCCAAACACCAGCGGCCCCATCATCTTGAACTTCGGCCCGCCGAGCAGAACCGGCGTGGCATAAGCGTTCATGCCGAGAATGAAGGTCAAGATCGTGCCGGCGAGGATGCCCGGCAGCGCCAGCGGCAGCAGCACGCGTCGGAACATCGTCATCGGCCCAGCGCCGAGACTGAACGCTGCTTCCTCGACGTTGCGATTGATGCCCTCGATCACGCTTTGAAGCGTCAGCACCATATACGGCAGGTTGACTGCGACGATGCCGGCGACGACGGCCCCCTCCGTGTACATGATTTCGAGCGGCGACGTGATCCAGCCGAACGCGCCCAATGTCACATTCAAAAACCCTTTGCTGCCAAACAGGGTCATCCAACCCGCTGCCCGCACGGCATTGCCGACGAACAGGGGCAGCACCACGAGCATGATCAGCACGTTCTTATATTTCGTCTGTGTGCGCGCCAATACGTACGCCAACGGCAATCCCATCACGAGACAGATGAGCGTGCAGAGGGCCGCCACACGCAGTGTGGTCCAGAAGATGTTGGTATAGAAGGGATCGGCGAAAAACTTGACGTAGTTCTCGGCCGTCAGCGCATCGACCATCATGCGGCGCGGCTCGAACCTGTTGAGCGAATACCGAAACAAAATGCCGAGGGGCACGAGGAGACCGACGACCACGAAAACGGTCGCTGGCCCGATCAACGTCGAGGCAGACAGCACGCCCGCCCGTGGCGTGTCGTCGAAATGAACAGAATTTCGTGCCATCTGCGCCATAAGTCCCTGCCTCACGGCGCGAGGGGTGCGCCACTGAGAGAGCCGAGTTGCTCGATCATCAGGAGCTTCGAGGACAACGACAGGTGACCCGGATTGGAGCCGATCACACCCTCCGGCACCTCGGTCCCAAGCATACGGAAATAGCGGGTCCAGAAATCCAGGATCAAACCGGTGTTGGGGTCCTTGAACGTCATCGGGCGCTCTGGAAAGAAGTCGCGCCCACCATTGGCACTTTTGAACGCATGCACCAGCAGTTCGCTGCAGTAGAGCGCTGCCGACCCTGGTGCAAATCTCGAATCGTAGGCGACGCCGATGAACCCTCTCGCCACCCGTATGGCCTCGGGTAAGAGCGGCCGATGCACGGTGTCCAGTCGAGATACGATGATGCGCGGCCGCCCGTGCTCGTCGCGGGCTCGGCCGAGAAACTCGTCGAGCGGCGTTTCACGAACCTTGGGGCTGATCGCCTCCAGCACCGTCAATTTGACTCCGATGCCACTGACGATGCCGCAATGGCTGATGTCAGCCCCGCCCCAGCCCGGCGTGACGCCGTGAATGGCGTCACAAACCGCGCCGCACGCAAGGTCCTGAAACAGGACATCCCCCACGTCGATGGCCATGATCAGCGGCCCTCGTCGATGATCGGATTCGACAACACGCCAATGCCCTCGATCTCGATTTCGACAATGTCGCCGGCCCGCATCCAGGCCGGTGGCTTGCGCGCGTGCGCGACGCCCTGGGGCGTGCCCGTCGCGATCATGTCGCCGGGCTCCAAGGTCATGATCTCGGACAGCAAGGCCACGCATCGGGCGACCGGAAAGATCATATCGGAGGTATTGGAATCCTGCATCGTCTGGCCATTCACGCGCGTCTGGATGCGGAGGGGTGTCGCGCCCTTCGGCAAAGCGTCAGCCGTGACCACCACAGGGCCGAGCGGCCCGGTCGAGTCGAAATTCTTGCCGGCCAGCCATTGCGTGGTCTTGCGCTGGTAGTCGCGCACCGACACGTCGTTGAAGATCGTGTAGCCGAACACATGGTCGAGCGCATCGGCTTCGGCGATATGGCGACCACCCCGACCGATGACGATCGTCAGCTCGCACTCGTAATCGAGTTGTATAGATGATTGCGGACGTACGACCGGCTCACCGTGGGCGCATAACGAGCGATCGTAGCGGGCGAAGAACGACGGGTAGGTGGGCGGCGGATGGCCGCCTTCTTTCGCGTGTTCGAGATAATTCAAGCCGACGCAGATGAATTTTGGCGGATGCGCGATCGGCAGCACCGCCGTGATGCGATCGAGCGGATAGCGGGCCGACGCCGGCGCTTCTGCCGCGGCCGATTTGAGCGCCGCCAATGCGCGCGCGCCACCGTCGATCAGAGACAGCATGTCTTTTGGAAGCGTCGCATCGACACTGCCGGCATCAACCACGACTGTGCCGTCGACGACACCGAGACGCGGACCGTTGCCGGCGTCGAACATCATGAGCTTCATCGTGTGTTCCGTCATCTTCGAAGGATCGGGCGCAATTGCCCCGATCC
>JANOAW010000721.1:0-5054 GCA_031411355.1 Hyphomicrobiaceae bacterium
CCGGTCGCTTGGCCTGGCCCACCGAGGCTCTTGCGCATCGATGCTTCGAAGACGCGGTCGCCGACGCGTTGGTCGATCTCGACGCCGATGCGTGTGATGACGCGAGTCCGGATATATTCGAGGGCACCGATGACGCCGTAAAGGGCCGTGGTGATGGCCAACAAAACCACCAGAGTCGAATAGCTGCCCGACGAGATGACGCGGTCGTAGACCTGCAACATGAAGATCGGGCCGGTGAGCATCAGGATGTTGATGCCGCAACTGAACCAGCCGACAGCTTTCAAAGCCCGTTTCGAGCCCTCGAGCGCAAGACGTAGTTCGCCTTTGCCCGCGAGGCTGGACGGGGCTGGAATGGATGTCGATGGCGCACGCTCGATCTGGGCGCGGCGGGCAGGTTCGGCCGCGGGCGGGGCGGCGCGCTGAGTGGTGGCAGCCGGGATGCGTTCGGGGCGCTGCGGCATCGCGATGGGGTGCGCGACCGTCGATCGCTGAGGCGGCAGCCTCTCGATGCGGCGTTGTTCGGCCTCGCGCATGCGGCCGAGGCGATCGCGCAGGCGGGCGGCTGCCGACGCAGTCGCGTCGGTCTCGTCACCCCCACCCTGTACAACGCTGACCACGAACGAGACGCCTGACAGTTGTCGTCGAAATGCAGGACCCCTCCGGCACTGTGGCGTTATGGACCCTACCCCGTGTGTTTTGAGTTAAAAGCCATATTCCAGGCCTGCGGTCGCCGGCCGGATCTTTGGCCGGATCTTTGCCGCAGTTGAGACATGGGCCAAATTTGCTTTGACAACACCCTGATGGAGCGTGGACATTCTGGGTCGCGAATGGCACCTGCTCGACATAACTCGGCAGTGTAGGTCGATATGAAACGGTCCATCGTCATCAGCACGTGCCTGCTCGCCGTGACGAGCCTGGCAACGCTTCAAGTCCACACGGGGCATTCGTTCTGGGGCGCGCCCGTGTCGAGGCTTTCTGAGAACGGCATGAAACTGCCGTTCCTGGCCGCTGGCGTCGAAATTCCATCGGCGGCCGCACAAACTGTTGCGCCAACGTCTCCAATTGGGGGCACGACCCCCTTGGGCACGACCGGCACGTTTGCGCTGCCGCCGCCACCGCGCAATGGCGATGTTCCTCAGGCGCGATCGGGTCGCTCCGCGGACGTGACGCCGTCGGCCGTGCCCCGTGTTCAAGTCCCCGAGGTGCCTGCGTCGTCGCCTGTGACCGGACCCGTATCTGGCCGCCGCCTCCAGGCGTCGACCAGATCGATCGTCACGCCGGAAACACGTGCACCACGGAATCGGACCACGCGGGCGCGTACAAGAGAGAACTTGGGGCCGAAATTCGGCCTGAAGCCAAGCCCTTCACGGCCCGCGTCGCGATTGGCGTCTGCACCCGAGCCGCAGATGGCGCCGGCCCCACGTCGCTCACCGGCACCCCGTGTGCAATAAGTGGCGGGCGCGGCATCGTGCGGCCAAGGTCGAATCGTATCGGCCGCCGAATCAGCTAGACGTGTCTCGCCGACGACACCGACGGATCCCGACATCGAGGGCCGGATGACCAAGCCGACATACAAGCGTCTGTTGCTGAAGCTGTCGGGCGAAGCCCTGATGGGAAAACAAGGATTCGGCATCGACGTCGCCGTCATGGATCGCTTGGCGGCCGACGTGGCAGCCGTTGTTGCGACGGGGCTCGAACTCTGTGTCGTGGTCGGCGGCGGCAATATCTACCGGGGTGTTCAGGGGGCGGCTGAACATGGCATGGACCGGGCAACCGGCGACTACATGGGCATGCTGGCGACGGTCATGAACGCTCTGGCGCTGCAAAGTGCGTTCGAAAAGGCCGGATGTGCGGCGCGCGTCCTGTCGGCGATTTCCATGCCAACCGTGTGCGAGGCGTATGTGCGACCCAAGGCGCTGCACCACCTAAAGGAGAAGCGCGTGGTTATTTTTGCAGCCGGTACGGGCAATCCGTTTTTCACCACAGATACGACGGCGTCATTGCGGGCGGCTGAGATGAATTGCGATGCGATTTTGAAGGCGACGCAGGTCGATGGGATTTATTCAGCCGATCCCAAGCGCGACAAGGCTGCCGTGCGCTATGAGACTGTCAGTTTCACGGAAGTGCTGGCTAAAAATCTGAAGGTGATGGACGGGGCCGCGATCGCCCTTGCTCGCGACAACGATATTCCGGTAATTGTCTTCGACATCGGTGAACCGGGTATTCTGCAGGGTGTCATTGCCGGCACGGCGCGGTCGACGATCGTGCGCGGCTGACTTCGGAATGCGCGATGCGCGGACTTGAGAAGTGGGAGTTGAACATGTCTGGCTTCGACATCAAGGACCTCGAGCGGCGCATGCGCGCCGGTATCGACACGTTGAAGAAGGAATTCGCCGGCCTGCGCACAGGTCGTGCCTCGACGCATCTCCTCGATCCCGTGATGGTCACGATCTACGGCTCGCGCATGCCATTGTCGCAATGCGCGACAGTGTCGACGCCGGATGCCAAGACAATTTCGGTCACGGTGTGGGACAAAGGGCAGGTGAAAGCCGTTGAAAAGGCCATATCCGAGGCCAATCTCGGGCTGACGCCAAAAACCGACGGCTCCATGATCCGCTTGGCCGTGCCACCTCTGACGGGCGATCGCCGCGCCGATCTGGCCAAGCTCGCGCACAAGTACGCCGAAGCTGGACGGGTGGCTGTGCGAAATGTCCGGCGCGACGGCATGGACGCGATCAAGAAACTGGAAAAAGACGGCAAGATGGCTGAAGATGAGAGCCGCAAGAACGGCACGAAGGTGCAGGAGTTGACGGATAAGCTGGTCAAGGAGATCGATCAGTTGGCCACCGCCAAGGAAGCCGAAATCAAGCAAGTCTGAGTTCAGTGGCGGCTTTGGCCGTCGTTCATGTCGGTCACGTCAGGTGTGCGCCGCGTTCGTCTCTCCGCCGTTTCGACCTTCCGCGAGCCGACACATACGATGATCCAAGATCCCGCGACGAACCTTGCGCTCAGCCCGCGCCTGCCGGCAGGCGAACCGTCGCCACCGCCACCCCGCCATGTTGCCATCATCATGGATGGCAACGGGCGCTGGGCTGAAGCGCGGGGCTTACCCCGGCTCGCTGGTCACCGCGCTGGAGTAGATGCGGTTCGCCGCACCGTCCGGGCCGCACGCGAACTCGGAATCGGCTATCTCACCATCTATAGTTTTTCGACCGAGAATTGGACCCGCCCGCCATCCGAAGTCATGTTCCTGATGGGGCTCATTCGCCGCTTCATTCAGCAGGACCTCGCCGAGATGCATGCCGCAGGCGTGCGCATCCGCATCATCGGTGAACGCGATCGGATCGATCCGGATCTGCTCGCCTTGATGGATGACGCCGTGGTGACGACATCGGCCAATACCGTGCTCAATCTCAACATCTGCTTCAATTATGGTGCCCGCGGTGAGCTCGCCAAAGCCGCGCGCCGGCTCGCCGAAGAGGTCGCTGCCGGTCACCTGCTGCCGTCCCAGATCACGCCGGAACGCTTGGAGGCTGCGCTCGATACCTGCGGCATTCCCGATCCAGATCTCATGATCCGCACATCCGGCGAAGTGCGCGTATCGAATTTTCTGCTCTGGCAACTGGCCTACACGGAATTCGTGTTTCTCGACGCCTATTGGCCCGACTTCAACAAGGATATGTTGGAGGGGGCGATACGGCAGTATCAAGCGAGATCGCGGCGCTTCGGTGGGCTTGCGGCGGTCGCGAGCCGGTGATGCCGTCATGAAGAGCGAAGGAACGGCCATGGCCGACGCGCCGCAGGGGAATGGCGAACCGCCGAAGGGTCCAGCGCCCGGGGGCCGCGTCGGCAAGGATCTGATCCCGCGCGTCATTTCCGGCGTCGTCATGGCCGCGGTGGCCTTGGGATTGACGTACGCCGGATTTCTGCCTTTCGCCGCCATGATCCTGGTCGTTTCAGTCATCGTCGCCTGGGAGTGGGGCCGGATCGTGCGCGGCGTTGACGTCGACGTGGTGACCATCGCCCACATCGCCGCCGCCGTCGTCGCGATCTCACTGGTGGCCATGGGGTTGGTCGGACTGGCCCTGCTCGCCTTGCTGATCGGCGCTTTTCTGGTCGGACTGCTTGCAACCGGGCGGCATCCCTGGATGTCGGCGGGTGGCGTTGCGTTCGCGGGGTTACCCGGTGTCGCGCTCGTCTGGTTGCGGGATGACGTCGCGTACGGTTTGCTTGCCGTCGTGTTCATCATGGCGATCGTGGTGGTGACTGATACGGCGGCCTATTTCAGCGGGCGCCTGATCGGTGGGCCGCGGCTGTGGCCGAGCGTCTCACCGAACAAGACCTGGGCCGGGCTGATGGGCGCGGTCAGCGCCAGCGCCGTTGCCGGCGCGGCGTTCGCCAGTCTGGTGCCGGGGGCCAGCGGCCTCAAACTCGCCATTCTTGCTGCTGTTCTCGCCGTCGTCGCTCAAGCCGGTGATCTCGCTGAAAGTGCGTTGAAGCGCCGTTTCGGCGCCAAGGACGCGTCGAACATCATTCCGGGTCACGGCGGCTTCATGGATCGCATCGACGGGCTCGTCACGGCTGCCATCGCAGCTGCCGTGTTCGGCGCCGTTTTGAATGTTCAGGAGCCTGCCAGGGCCATGCTGCAATGGTGACCGCAGCCTGGCTCGACGAGGCGACAAGCCCCCCGCAACGTCTGTCCGTGCTGGGGGCCACCGGCTCCGTCGGCTCATCTACGCTCGATCTCGTGCGCCGCTATCCCGACCGTTTCGAGATCATGGCGCTGACGGCCCACGCCAATGCCGAAGCACTCGCCCGCCTCGCCATCATGCATCGGGCAAAACTCGCCGTCGTCGCCGATGCCTCGCACTACGGGACATTGAAAGCCGCTCTGGCGAGGACCGGCATCGAGGCGGCCGCCGGCGTTGATGCCGTCATCGATGCCGCTCGCCGGCCGGCCGATTGCGTGCTCGGTGCCATCGTCGGCGCGGCTGGTCTTGCGCCCACGCTCGCAGCCGTCGAACAAGGCTGTCGGATCGCGCTCGCCAACAAGG
>JANOAW010000722.1:0-2307 GCA_031411355.1 Hyphomicrobiaceae bacterium
AAGCAAAGTTACAGGTGGACCGAACACGAAAGCGACAGTTTCAAAAAATGGCTTATGAGGCTTTATGACATCAACGATAAAATCACCGTTCCATATCCCGATACCGCCGATTGCAATAAAGGTCGTTAAAAACGTGCGCCAGTTTCGTTCAATCATCGAAAATAATTTATCGACTTTTGTGATTTTCATGACGCAAACACGTACTCGACACACGCACCTGCTGTACCGTAGCGCAGAAATTGCGAGTGATGGTTGCTCCTTTGCAACAAAAAGTCGCAATCGGCAATTTATGATTGCTCAGCCGGCAACCAGGCCCGACGACTCGATTTGGCAGGTTGTGAACCATCGCCAGGAGAATCAAATATCATCACGATCAACCGTATGAAATTATCCCCCATATCTCTCAGCGCAGGATTGGCCATGACGTCGTTGTCTCTTGCCGGAAAAACCGCCGTTGTCACCGGAGCGTCCTCGGGCCTCGGCGCGCATTTCGCACGCGTCCTTTCTCGTGCCGGTGCCGCAGTCGCCATCGCGGCACGGCGGACAGATCGGCTGGCTTTGCTTGCCGATGAGATCCGTGCTGCCGGCGGCAAGGTCCACGCAACCGCTTTGGACGTCACCGACCCCGCATCCGTCGTCGCCGCATTCGCTGCAGCCGAAGCAGCACTCGGGCCGATCGACATCGTGATCAACAATGCCGGTGTGCCCTCGCAGTCGCGCGTTCTGCAGACGACCGAGACCGAGTGGCGCGACGTCATGTCGGTCAACCTGGACGGGGTCTTCCGCGTCGCCCAGGAAGCCGCCCGGCGCATGGTTGCAGCGCAGCGTCCAGGATCGATCGTCAACATCGCCTCGATCCTCGGCAGCATGGTCAAGCCGACCATGGCGCCGTACTCGGCGTCGAAAGCCGCCGTCGTCAGCCTGACGAAATCAATGGCGCTCGAACTCGCGCGAGAACGCATCCGCGTCAACGCCATCGCGCCCGGTTATTTCGCCACCGAGATCAACGGCGATTTCTGGGCGACCGAGGCCGGCTCCCGCATGGTCAAAGGCATTCCGATGCGCCGCATCGGTCGTTTGGCTGAACTCGACGGGCCGTTGCTGCTGCTCGCCTCCGACGCCGGTGCCTTCATGACCGGCACTGTTCTCACAGTCGACGGCGGCCATCTGTTGACCAACGGATGACGCCCAGTCGGAGCGCCGGCCCGATCATTTCCACTCGCCGCTGTCGGTGCGCGCCACCCATGTCGCATCGTCTTGCTGGACGCGCTCGAAGGTGAGGAAATCATAGTAACCGCAGCGTTTTTCTCTCGGATAGTCGCGGCAAACGCTCGGGCGCGCCTCATAGATGCTGCAGCGACGCTGGTCGGTATCGAAAAACCGGCAGATGCGGCCAAAATGCACATCCTCCTTGCGTCGCAAGATGTACTTCTTGCCAAAACCCTCCTTGGTGAAGCGCTGACGCGCCGTGTCGTGGCTGATGTTGTGATGCTTGGCGAGCCGTTCGACATCGGCCTTTGTGATCGCGATCACCGGATAGGAGCAGCAAAACCCGGGGCATTTGGTGCAATCGTATTTTGCCATGGGTTCCTCACGAATCGATCAGCATGCGCAAGGATATCATGTCGTTCACGGCCGATCATACGCCGCCCTATTCGGCGGCCTGCGTCGCCGGCCGCTGATGTTTCAACACTGCGCGGCGCACGAACTCAGCCGTCGTCGGCGTGCCGTCATAGCTCAAAGCTGAAACGAGCTTGGTGCCGGGAACGTCGATTTCGGTCATCAGCAATGAGCGCATCTGGGCGTCGCGGTTTTGTTCGAGCACGAAGATGGTCTCGTGGGCCGCGCAGAAATCACGCACCTCCTGCCCGAACGGGAATGCCTTCAGGCGCATGGCGTTGACCGTCACGCCGTCGGTCGAGAGCAGGTCGAGGCCCTCTTGCACCGCCGGTCGGGTGGCGCCGAAATAGATAATGCCGACTTTGGCCGTGGCATCGCGCAGGTCGATTTCGGGCTTGGGCACGATGGTGGCTGCGGTGTCGAACTTGCGGCGGATGCGATCGATGACGCGGGCGTGCACAGTCCCGTCTTCGGTATAGCGCGCATATTCGTCATGCGAGGTGCCACGCGTGAAGAACGACCCCATGGTCTCGTGCGTGCCGGGCAGCGTGCGGTAGGGAATGCCGTCCTTGTCGATGTCGAGATACCGCCCCCAGGGCTGGCCGCGCTTGTCCTTGAAGCCCTCGAGCTCGGCCGCGCTCAACACTTTGCCGCGGTCGTGCACATGGCCGTCGTCCCAGGCAAAAG
>JANOAW010000723.1:0-9588 GCA_031411355.1 Hyphomicrobiaceae bacterium
CGACCACGTCGCCGTCGGCGTCAGCGCCGACGGGCGGGGGGTGGTCCACGAAGTCGTCAAGGGCGCGGCCGAAGAAATACCCGGCGACTACAGCGGCCTGCGCGTCGACGCGGCCGCCGGCAACGACGCCGTCCTCGTCGACCCCGCGGTCCTGCTCCGCGCCTCCCTCCTCGGCGCCGCCGGCGACGACACGCTCGTGGGCGGCGGCGGCAACGATCGTCTGGCCGGCGGCTTTGGCAACGACATGCTCAGCGGCGGCAGCGGCTCGGACGTGTTCGTATTCGCGCTCGACGGCAGCACGGACGTGATCGGTGATTTCGTGCGCAAACAGGACAAGATCGCCCTCTCGGGCAACGGCGACATGAGCGGACTGGCGATGACCCAGGTCGGCGCCGATACCGACATCGCGATCGGCGCGACCCACATCACGCTCACGGGAATCGCGGCGTCGACGCTAACCGCATCGGATTTTCTATTCATGTAACGATCAGACGTCGGTCCCCGCCGGGGATCGACGTCGCAAGACTGCGTCAGCCCGCGCGACCGGACGTCCGCCAGCGGACTTTTTCGCTGGCGGCTTCGATTTCCGAGGCCAGCGCCTTGGCAAACGCGTTCGTGCGGTCGGCGACCAGCTGGCGCTGCCGATCCAGCACGACCATGTGATAGCTGTCTTCGAGAACCATGCTCTCGACGCGGCCTTTCATGCGCCGGAGCAACATCAGCGAATTGGAGAGATCACTCTGGTCGTCCTCGCGCGGATGCACCACGAATGCGGGTTGCGTGATGTCGCCGAGGCGCGCCTGCACATCCTTGGCGAGCCACCGGAACTCAAGCAGAGTCGCGCCGTTGCGCTTGAAGATGTCGGCCAACGGCTTGCCGTCTGACGTCAGGTTGGCGAGCACCATGTTGCGCAGACGTTCGTCCTTGATGCCGTAAGGCGCTGCTTCGGAAAACGTGAAAAGCTTCGCGCACCATTTCTGCGTGACCAATTTGAACAGATGCAGAGCACGCGGGATGGCCCAACCGTTGGGCCAGAACGTCGGCGAAAAAACAGCGACGCCGCTGACTGCGTCTTTGCGCGTGGCTGCGAGTCGAAGCGCGACGATCGCACCGGCCGAAATGCCGCCGACGATAATCGTGTCACAGTCACGGCGCAGGCGATCGAGCACCATTTCAACCGAGACGCACCATTCGGTCCACCGTGAATGATCGAATTCGGCGGGTGTTCCGCCGTGGCCGGCCATCAGCGGCAAGACCACGGTATGGCCAGCTTTGTTCAGGCTCTGAGCGAGAAAGCGCATTTCTACGGGTGATCCACCGAGGCCGTGCACCAGCAAAAAGCCCACACGGCTACCTTTCAGAACTTCAGTCCCCGCTGGATAGTCCATGTTCGAGCCTCTGCAGCGGTACGTGGACCGCATCTGTCGTCGTGATAACAATGCCCGCGTGGCCGGGGCGCCCTGTCGTTCAGTATCGTCAGGCGTGTTTCGTCGCGTCGGCGAGCAATTTGTCGAGCAGCACGATCGCGAGGTCGATTTCGTCGCGCGTGATGTCGAGGTTGGGCGCCAGCGTCACGACGTTCTTGTAATAGCCGCCGATGTCGAGGACGCAGCCCATCTTGCGCCCGCCGCCCATATCGATCTCTCCGGCGAGACCGACGTCGACCATGCGATCAACGAGGCGCTTAGCTGGGGTGAAGCTATCGTGCGGCTCGCAAATTTCCATTCGCAGCGCAAGACCGAGGCCGTCGACATCGCCAACGATTTTGTACTTGTCCTTGAGGCCTTTCAGGCCTTCGAGGAAATAGGCGCCTTTCTGCGGGACCGTGACGTCGTAGGTGCCTTCCGAGAGCATACGCATGGTCTCGAGTGCCACACCGGTTCCCATCGGATTGGCGTTGAACGTCGAATGAGTCGAGCCAACAGGGAATGTCGTCGGATTGATCAGCGCCTCACGGGCCCACACGCCCGCAAGCGGGTTCAAGCCGTTGGTGATAGCTTTGCCAAACACCAGGGCGTCCGGCGTGACGTCGAAGTGTTCGATCGACCACATTTTACCGGTGCGATACACTCCCATCTGGATTTCGTCGACGACCATGAGAATTCCGTGCTGGTCGAGAACCTTTTTCATCTCTTTGAAATAATTCAGGGGCGGGACGACATAACCGCCCGTGCCCTGCAGAGGTTCCAGATACAGCGCCGCATATTCGGCTTCGCCGACTTTCGGGTCCCACAATCCGTAATACTCGCTCTCGAACAAACGCGCGAATTTCTTCACACATTCATGGCCGTATTCTTCCTTGGTCATGCCTTTCGGGCCGCGGAACAAATAGGGAAATTCAAGAAACTGCGCGCGGTCGCTGAAATGGCCGTAACGACGCCGATAGCGGTATGACGACGTGATTGCGGAGGCGCCCAGCGTGCGCCCGTGATAGCCGCCCTCGAAGGCGAGCATCAGGGATTTGCCCTTTTTATAATTGCGCACGATCTTGAGGCTGTCTTCGATCGACTGCGACCCGCCGACATTGAAATGTACGCGACCTTTGGCGCCGAACTTCTTTTCGGCGTCCTTGGCGATCATAGCCGCCAGATTGATCTTGTCGGCGTGCAGATATTGCGATGCGACCTGCGGCAAGGTGTCGAGCGTGCGACGCACGGCATTGGCGAGGCGCTCGTTTTTATAGCCGAAGTTGACAGCAGAATACCACATCTGCAGGTCGAGAAACTGCCGTCCCTGACCGTCGTACATGTAGGAGCCGCGGCAATCCGTGAAGATTTTCGGCGGATTGACATAATGGACCGTGTCGCCGTGCGAGCAATATTCGGCCTCGAGCCGCAGCAACTCGGACTCATCGTACGGCGCCGCGTCGGCAAAAGTCGCGGGATTGAGCGTGTCCATCGGCATTTACTCGGTTACTCGAAACGAAACAGTTACTCGTCCGGAAGGCTTAAGGTTTCACGGCTGTGGTGCGGCCGTGTCGTCGATTGGATACGGCATGGTTTGGCGATCGGCCGATCGGCCGTCGAGCCAGGCGGCGAGTTGTGACGTCGCCTCGTTGAAGGAAGCGAATGTCGCATGAGGAAGTTTACGAAGGCGTGCATGATCGACGAGTTTTGCCTTGGCCAACACAAAGTCGGCACGTTCCGCTACGCAAAAATCAGAGCGGCCGTCGCCGACCACGACACGAAGTGCGGGGTTGGCGGCATTTGGAGTTGCACATTTGCAGTTGCCCGACAGCGCCAGACAATCAGCGCGGGCATTGGGAAACGACAGTCGCCAGCGATCGGCACCGAGATGTTCCAGGTGATTGGCGCGCGTCGGTGCCACGATCCCGCTGCGAGCGAGAACGGCGTTCACGGTGCGATCCAAGCCGTCCGATACGACGGAAATCTCAAGCCCGCGCGCGCGCGCAAAAGCGAAGAAAGCGGGAACACCCGGATCGATACGTAAACCGTCGATGAAGTCGTCGATATCAGCGGGCGTGGCACGGATCAGGTCGACCTGACGCACCATGCACTCCCGCGAGCCGATCGCGCCCGACTTCCATTCGTCTTCGATCGCCTGCCATTGCGGCAAGGCAAATCGTTCCAACAAGGCGTCGGTCGTATCGAGGGTTGCGATGGTGCCGTCGAAATCGACCAGCACATGGCAATGACCACGCACCGACGGCGCGGGCAACCGCGACAAAGCAACACGCGAAACCGCCGAACGCGACACGGGCACGAACCTTTTGGCGACGACGTTCGGGGGAACGCCCAAGAAGACGCGGGAAACGTGGTGCAAATTTCCGGGTCGGGGGGACTGGACCCGGACCTTCGCATCACCAGAATTTCACCTCTAAGCCCACACGACGCGGATCGGAACCGCTCGCGTGGAAAGATCGTTAACACCACGTCGAGCGCTTTGACACATCCTCGGAAACGCTGCAAGATCATCGAGGTCGCATCGGCGGGCTCAGACATCAACTCAATGTGCGCGGTCCGTTACGGCCGCACATGAGTTGGTCGCGGCCAAGTGTCGGCAATTGTCGCGACTCCGTTTTTTTGCGTGGCCTTCGTCCTAGCCTTATGGTGTCTCGGCACTCGATTCGGGTGAGGAGACGTCGGCATGACCGAGCGCAGATATCCACATGTCGCCGTCTTGATGGGCGGTTGGTCGGCGGAACGCGAGGTGTCGTTGTCGTCAGGCAACGAATGCTCGATTGCGCTCGAAACCGCAGGCTATCGGGTCACGCGGGTGGATGTCGGTCGCGACATCGCGCACGTGCTCGCTGCGCTCAAGCCGGACGCCTGTTTCAATGCGCTGCACGGCCGCTGGGGCGAAGATGGGTGCGTTCAAGGTCTGCTCGAAGTGATGGGCATTCCGTACACCCACTCGGGTGTGCGCGCGTCATCTGTCGCCATGAACAAGCAGCAGACCAAACGCATCGTCGCGGCCGCAGGTGTGCCGGTCGCCGAGGCCGTCGAGGTGACGCCAATGGAGGCCTTGGCCGCTCACGCCATGCCGGTGCCGTACGTGGCGAAGCCGATCGCAGAGGGGTCGTCGGTCGGAGTCGTGATCGTGCTGCAGGGCGCCAACCGTCCGCCCGAGGCGATCAGAAGCGTACCCGTTACCGCCGACGGCAAATTGATGGTCGAGAGATATATCCCAGGTCGCGAGCTGACATGCGCTGTCATCATGGGAGAGCCGACTGAAGTCATCGATATTGTTTCGGCAGCTCATCTGCAATTCTACGACTATGAAGCGAAATATGCGCCGGGGGGGTCTGAACATATCCTGCCGGCTGTCCTGCCAGCGGATCTACGACGGCGCATTCGTGCGCACACGACAGCCGCTCACGAGGCGTTGGGGTGCCGCGGGGTGTCGCGGTGCGACTATCGCTGGGACGAGGCGAAGGACGATCTCGTCTTTCTCGAAATCAACACACAGCCGGGCATGACGCCGACATCGCTCGTGCCCGAACTCGGCCAGTATCGCGGCTTGAGTTTTCCGCAGCTCGTCAGCCTGCTGGTGGAAGACGCGTCACTCGATCGGTGAACCGTCGTCGCGTCATGATTTGGTCGGTTTGGCCGCCAACGTCGGGCCGTTGGCCTCGAGCCATTCACGCACGGTCGGGCGGAGCGCGTCCAAGATTCTGTCCTCCAAAATCTTCCTATCTTCCACGTCGCGCGTGATCATCGCCTCGTCAGGATTTGCGATCGGTTCCGATAGCGGCTGCGCCGTGAGGCTCGCCGTCGCATCGGTCTTGACGACCACCACCTGAACAGGCGCCGGCGGATCGCTCGGTGACGCGCGAGCGACGTGCATGGGCGTGTCGATCACGGGCTTGTCAACCAGGGGCGCGACGTGCGGGCGCGAAACGCCCGTCGACGCCAATCCCGCGGCAAGATCACCCAGCGCCGACGAACGTTGCACGGCCGTCGGGGCCGCCGCCTGAGATGGCGAGGCGGCGCCGGTCAGAGTCACGGCTGCGGGGACGCCGCCCGGCAAGGTCAAGCCAGCTGCGAACAGAGCTGACAACGATGTTGGCGCCTTGCCGCCCGTATCGACGTTGCCGAGCAACGGCGGCGATGCCGGCGTTGGACGCTGCGGCACGGTTGGCTGAGCCGCAATCGGTGGCGTCGCGACGTGCGGCTTAGCAGCGATGGTCGGCGAGGCCGTGGCGGTTGGGGAGACCGCAAGCGCCGTCGGGGCGATCGGTCCCGTCTCGGGTTTGACGTCGACAGTTTTTGCGGCCACCGCCGGCGCAGGCACGGACGGGGCGGGGGCAGTCGGCGCGGGGACAGTCAGCGCTTTCGACACGGGTTCGCGCAATGGAGCGGGTGCAGGGGCCGATTTCGGCGCGGCCGCTACGGGCGGCTGCGCAGGCCTGACCGTCGGCCAGGCTGGTGGTTGCGCGGACGAAACCTGCGCCGTGACAGGCTCGGGGGGGTTCGGCGTGACCGCCGCAGGCGTGATTTCGACACGTGCCGGCGCGATCGAGGCCTTCGGTGCGGGCTTCGGAGCGGGTGTGGGACTGAGCGTCATTGTCGGCGCAAGCCCGATCGGCGCAGGTTTCACGGCCGGAGGCGTCGTCGGGTGCGCGAGCGGCGGCGTGCTCTCGACCAGATCCGAGAGGTCGTCGACCATCGGCTGAGTTGCGGCTTGCCGGACCGGGGCTGCGGGAGCTGGCGCTTGAGCCAAGCGTGCAGCGTGTCGTGGTTGGGCCGACGCATCGGCCGAGGTCCACTCGCCTTTCGGCGCCGCTGACGGCAGCGCGGCTGCAACAGCAGGCTGCGTCCCACTGTCGGGTTCGTCGGCGATGATCTGGCGGATCTGCGCCAGGATCTTGTCGATGCCTTGATCGGCACCGCCGGAAGCGTTTGCCATACCGAACGAACCCTTTGTCGACGTTGAACAGATACGAAGCCACAGGACACGATCGTCTGACAACTCTTCGACCGCGACAGAAACTTCGACGAAAACAGGCGTAATACTCGGCGTTACTTCACCGGCTTGGATTTGGCTGGCTTGGCTGGTGGCTCGACATTTTCGCCGTGCGAGGCATGGAAGATCTTGCCGATTCTGTCCCAGAAATCATGATATTCCGACTTGCCGTGCGCACGCGTGATCGACACGCCCCACCATTTGCGCCGGATCTCGTGGTAGTGCAGCTCAGCGTCGTAGACCTCGTCTGAGGCGCCAAGCTCCTGGATGTTCAGCCGACCGACTGTCGAGAGCAGCGAATAGGCGGCGACGTTGATGTTGCGCTTAGTCGAGGCGAGGTTCACCTGTGCGTTGAGCAATTCCTGCTCGGCATTGAGAATGTCGAGCAAGGTACGCTGGCCGACTTTTTCTTCTTCGCGCACGCCGGCGAGCGCGATTTCGAGCGCTTTCACCTGAGCGTTGTCGCTGACGAACTGCGCGTCGGCGGCTTGCAGCTGTGACCAGGATTGCACGACCTGGGCCTGCACCTCGGAACGGTTTTGCTCGATCTCTTGGATACGGCTGACGTGCGTGTGTTTGGCTTGCCTGACGCGAGCCTGAACTTCGCCGGACGTGTAGAGCGGCACGGTAGCACGCGCCACCACCGACGTGGTCTCGGTCTCGGCGACGCTGTCGCTGGTATCGAAACGACGCTGGTAGCTCGATTCGATCTGCACCGTCGGCAGCAATTCGCCCCAGATGCGATCGACCGTGCTGCGCGCGCCTTGTTCACGATAGAGCGCCGCGATAACGCCGGGGTTTTCCCGCGCCGACATGGCGATCGCCTCTTGCAGCGATTGCGGCAGCCGCCGTTTCGGCGGCCGCGGCTCGGCGAGGTTGCCGGGCGCTCGGCCGACCGTTCGTTCGTAGTTGCCTCGGCTCGTTTTAAGATTGGCGCGAGCAAGGTCGAGCGCTGACACGGTGCCGGCGCGGCGCGCTTCCGCTTGTGCCACGTCGGTGCGCGTGACTTCGCCAACCTTGAACCGCTCTTGGGTTGCCCGCAGTTCGCGCGAGAGAACTTCGACGTTGTTTTCGCGGATCTTCACGATCGCTGCGTCGCGCAACGTGTCCATGTAGGCGGTGACGGCTTCCAACAACACCGATTGCTCGACAGTGCGCAGATTTTCCCGTCCCGCGCGGATCGTCGCCTCCGCTTCGCGGACAGAGTTTAACGTCCGAAAGCCGCGGAATAACGGTTGAGTCGCATCCAACCTGTACCCGGACGGATGCAGCTCTGTTTCCCGCCGCATGCCGGTTGTGCTTTTCGACGTTTGCCATTGCGCCCCTGAATCCGCTGCCGCCGTCACAGTCGGTCGGTACCCCGAATTGGCGCGAGCGACTTCCTCGTCCGTGGCACGCAGGGCCGCACGTGCCGCATCGAGCCGCGGATTGTATCGGTATGTCGCGGCGAGAGCATCCTGCAGGTTTTCGGCGCGGACGGTCGTGACGCCACCTGCCATCGCGATCGAGATCGCAAGCATCGACGCGCCCCAGGTGCTGCGAATTGAATATGCCGTCATCGGATCCTGCCAAACGGGATTCCGAGAACGCAAAACGAGGTCTCAGACCGGTACAGTCATGAGATCGCGGGTATCTGATTCACGCACACCGGGTTGTGCTTGCGCAGCCATTGTCCACAGGATTGGGCAATGGGGGGATACGTTGCCCACAGACGGCGGCTCAGCGTTTCGATTTGGCGGGGGGCAGCTTTGCCGGAGACTGCCTTGCAATGGGCTGAGCGTGTTCGACGCCGAGGTCACCCAGCGCCTGATGGAAGTTGCGGCCCAGATCATCCCAGAAATCGTGCGCTTCGCGTCGGCCGTCGGCATGCGTGATCGACACGCCCCACCATTTCCGGCGGGTGGCAGCGTAGTTGACTTCAGAGTCGTAGACCTCGTTGGCTGCGCCGAGTTCCTGGATGTTCAGGCGCCCCATGGCGGCCAGCAGGGAATATGAGGAGACGTTGATGTTGCGCTGCGTTGCCGCCAGATTGACCTTGGCGTTGAGCAATTCCTGTTCGGCGTTGAGCAACTCGAGCAACGTTCTCTGCCCGACCTTTTCCTCTTCGCGCACGCCGGTCAAAGCGACTTCGAGCGCGCTCACCTGCGCGTTGTCGCTTTCGAGCTGGGCGATGGCTGCCTGCAATTGCGACCATGTCTGCACGACGGAGGCCTGAACGTCGGCGCGATTCTGCTCGATCTCCTGGATGCGGCTGACGTGGGTATGTTTTGCCTGACGCACGCGTGCCTGGACTTCGCCCGACGTGTAGAGGGGGATCGTGGCGCGGGCGACGAGGGCCGCCGTGCGCTGTTCGTGCACGTGGGTCGTGGTCGTCGAGGTGCCGGACGCACTGACATCGAAACGGCGATTGAAGCTACCGTCGAGCTGAATTGTCGGCAACAGCTCGCCCCAGATGCGATCGACGGTGTGGCGGGCGCCTTGCTCGCGATACAGGGCGCCGATGACGGTCGGGCTCTCGCGGGCCGAAATCGCGATCGATTCCTCAAGGGTCTTCGGGATGCGCGTGCGCGGGGGCTTGGGTTGCGCGAGGTTGTTCGGCGGGCGGCCGACGTGACGCTCAAACGCACCGCGGCTGATCTTGAGGTTGGCTCGGGCGAGATCGAGCGCGGAAATGGCGCCGGCGCGCCGTGCCTCGGCTTGTGCTGAATCTGTTCGGGTCACCTCGCCGACGCGGAAGCGTTCCTGGGTTGCGCGCAGATCGCGCGTGAGAACGTCGACATTGGTCTCGCGGATCTTGACGATGGCTGCATCGCGCAACGTGTCCATGTACGCGGTGATGGTGTCCAACAGGACTGCCTGCTCGACCAGACGGAGATTTTCGCGGCCCGCACGAACCGTCGCCTCGGCCTCCTTGACTTGATTGACTGTGCGAAAACCGCGGAACACCGGTTGCGAGGCCGTCATGCCGTACCCGTAGGGATGCGTTTCGAAGTCGGTGCGGCCGGTCGATACGACGGCGCCAGTGGTGTTGTTGGTGGTCTCGGCAGCCGTGCGTTGGTTTTGCACGCCCGCGTCGACCGTCGCATTGACGTTGGGGCGAAAGCCGGATTCAGCGCGCGCCACCTCTTCGTCCGTCGCCCGCAGCGCCGCGCGCGCGGCGTC
>JANOAW010000724.1:0-3675 GCA_031411355.1 Hyphomicrobiaceae bacterium
GAATGGGGCGTTTACGGCATGCCTGAAACATTCGTGCTCGACGGCCGTGGACGCATCGTATTCAAGCACGTCGGTCCACTCGATGCCGAAACGTTGCGCCGCGAAATCGTACCAGCCATCGCGCGTGCCGGGAAATAAGCCGTGTTTCGATGCCGATCATCGCCGAGGCGAACACGGCTGTCCCTTGGGGGCCGCGTCACACCACCCCGCCGCCTTCCGTTTGCAGCCATGCCCCGCAACAGGCCTTTGCGAGGTCGCGGACGCGCAAGATGTAGCTTTGCCGTTCCGTGACCGAAATGACGCCACGTGCATCGAGCAGATTGAAAATATGGCTCGCCTTGATGCACTGATCATAGGCGGGCAGCGCCAACGTGTGCCGTGGGTCGTTGGCAGATGCAGTCGGCCGCCCCTTGTCGAGTAAGGAGACGCATTCGCTTTCAGCGGATTTGAACGCACCGAGCAGTCTGTCGGTATCGGCAAATTCGAAGTTGTAGCGGGAGTATTCCTGTTCGGCCTGTTGGAACACGTCGTTGTAAGTCAACTTGAGCGCATCCGTTCGGCCGTTGAAATTAAGGTCCCAAACTCGATCCACACCCTGCACGTACATCGCCAATCGCTCCAGACCGTAGGTTATTTCACCCGACACCGGTCGGCAATCATAGCCGCCGACTTGCTGGAAATACGTGAACTGGGTGACTTCCATACCGTTGCACCAGACCTCCCACCCAAGGCCCCACGCACCGAGCGTCGGGCTCTCCCAATCGTCTTCGACGAACCGGATATCGTTGATGGTCGTGTCGATCCCGATGGCATCCAGGCTCGCGAGATACAGGTCGAGAATGTCCGCCGGCGACGGCTTCATGATGACCTGAAACTGGTAGTAATGCTGCATGCGGTTGGGATTTTCGCCGTAACGGCCATCCTTCGGACGCCGTGACGGTTGCACATAAGCAGCGTTCCATGGTCTTGGCCCGAGCGCGCGCAGCGTCGTTGCCGGATGGAACGTCCCCGCGCCCACTTCCATGTCGTAAGGTTGCAGGATTGCACACCCCTGCGCCGCCCAGAAGTGTTGCAGGGTCAGGATCAGATCCTGGAAGCTGGTTTTTGGGCGCAGGGCGGGCAACATAGCTGTGTCTCGGTCGGGCTCATGTGAACGGGGCTGCTATAGGGCGCGTCGGAGTGGAGGTCCATCGGTTCGCATAAAGCGACGGTGACCGGCGCGGCGGGAGGCGCACGCCACGACTTGGACGACGCGTTCGCCTGGATGCGCTGATGACCATGACAATCGTTGCCGCGATATCCTGGACCACGCGCGATCACGGGAGCATGATCGCCAGGTCCGGAAGAGGTCACATTCTCGGCTGAATCGGCAGGCCAATATCGCATCCGGATCAGGCGGCCAGATCACGCGGCCAGATCACGCAGGATGTCGGGCTTTTGTCTTCGTCGAGCAGACGTCATCAAATCAACAGGATCGTCACCACATGGGCGCGTTGGATATGCCGGAGACGCGGGCCGCATCGCTCGTCTCAACTGGGGCTCAGGTTGCACATCGGCGAGCAGCACGCCGCTTTGCCGTCGATTTTGTGACAGCGCTGTTCGTTTTTGCGATCTGCACAGGCCTGTTCGGTATTGAAGCCAGCAACGCCTTTCCTGCACCCCCGCCCCCAGAATTGAGTTTCGCAAGCACACCTCTCCCACTGCCGACGATGTTGATGACCGTGCCGACGTTTCCAGGCACGGTCGACGGTCCAGGCCCGCTCCAGATGCTGACTCTTCTTGGTTTTGCATTTGCGTCGCTCGTCGCGACGAATTTGGCCATCGGCCGCCATTTGGTGAGTGCGTACGCACGCCCGAACCGCGGGCGGAATCTAAAGTGAGATGATGTGAGGCGACTATGTGATCTGCGTCGATGGCACTTTCACGAGTGGGAATCGTGCTTATATCGATGCAGTTGTTTCCGCGGTCACCAGCTCGAGAACACTGATGCGCGACATTGGCCGTCTGATCACAGTAGCGTCGTTGGGCATGGCCGCAATTGCCACCTGTACCGCGTTGTCTGCAATAGGCTCGGCCGGGTGGGTTTCGCTTGGGTATGACGATGGGCATCGTCAGCAGCCGCAGATCTGGGCCGCAGGGGCTGGCGTCGAAGCCGGGGCCGGAGTTAAGGTTGTCTCCGCGACCGAGGCTGAATGGTTGGCTGCTCAAGGCTCGCCCCGCGTGCAGCATGTAACCAGGCGGGTCGCGGCGCGGATAGATCTCGGCCCACTCGACGTCATCGATGTGCAACCGCTGCCGCGCGAACGCGACGCCGTGTCTGGTCACCCGGGTGACTCCAGGGTGCTGATCGAGGCCCGCGACGCCGCCTCTGGGCGTCCCGTGCGCATCATCGTCGATGCCGCCGGTTACAGCGCATTGCCGCGTCTGAGCAAACAAAATGGACTCTGACACCGAGCTGCGCGGTCGGCTGTGGTGACGTAGCCCTCGCGCCGTGTCACCATGGGTTCGGCGCTTGCAGTGCCGCTCTTTATCCCCTTTAACGTTGTTACGCACCGGCTCGACGATCCCATGGCGCATCGTATCGGTTTTTATTCCGGTTCTTTCGATCCGGTCACGCTCGGGCATATGGATCAGATCGCCCGTGCGGCGCGCCTTGTCGATGCCCTGTTCATCGGCATCGGCGTGCATCCGGGCAAGTCGCCGATGTTCACCGTCGATGAGAAAATTGCGCTGTTGAAAGCTGAATGTGTGGCCATCGCCGCCGCTACCGCCTGTCGGATCGAGCCGGTGACATTCTCCGGTCTGACCATCGAGGCCGCCCGCACATTTCACGCGACCAGCATCTTTCGCGGCCTGCGCGACGGCACCGACTTCGATTACGAAATGCAGATGGCCGGTATGAATGGCGCCATGGCGCCGGACATCGAGACGGTTTTTCTGCCGGCCTCTCCCGGTGTTCGTCACATTACGGCGAGCTTGGTGCGTCAGATCGCCCTGATGGGCGGTGATGTCACGTCGTTCGTATCGCCAGCCGTTGCCGGTGCTTTGTTGGCCAAAACCAGGTGATGATTCGTGGCTGATTCCATCCCTTACACCCGCATCAAATCCGACGTCCTTTCCATCGCTCGAAGCATACCTTCCGGTCGCGTCGCGACTGACAGCCAGATCGGCTCGCATCTGCGAGTCACCTCCCGTCTCGTCGCCCATGTGATCTCTCTGCTCGACGATGCCGAGCGCGCAACTGTGCCGTGGTGGCGTATCGTGGCGGATGGCGGCGCCATCGGGCGGCATTCGAGACGCGATGAACAGTTCGAACGCTTGCGCTCCGAAGGCATCGTACTGTCGCCGGTCGGCATCGTGCAAGATATCGACATACGACGCGTCGACAACATCGCGGCAGTACTCGCTGGTCGCGTCCCGGCCATGACGGCGGCGTCTGTCGAACCGACAGGAAAACCGGCGCGATCGCGTGGCATGCGCGGCGTGCCGATACCGTCCATCCGTGGCTGACGCGATCGGGCGGGTCACGGAGCGAGATCGCGCACCCGGATCGTGACTAGGCCGAGGGAGCGTTCGATCAGGGAGCGACCATTGTCCGCCGGGGCCGTCGTGAACAGCCAGACTGCGACGCCGATCACCATGACGATCAGAGATGCCGGTTCCGAACCCGCGCGA
>JANOAW010000725.1:0-1935 GCA_031411355.1 Hyphomicrobiaceae bacterium
ACCGCCGGCCGGCAAGCCCGCAAATACCGATTCAACCTGTTTCACGATCGCTGCGTGATCGACTGCGCCGGCCGCCGAGACGATCATCTGGGTCGGGCGATAATGATGTTGTAGAAAGGAACGTACATCGCCCGAGGAGAAACTTTTGACGGTCTCGTCACTGCCGAGGATCGGGCGACCGAGGGCTTGATCTGGGTAGGCCGTCGCATTGAGCAGGTCGAAGGCCGTGTCGTCGGGGCTGTCGCGCGTGCCGGCGATCTCCTGCAGAATCACCTCGCGTTCCCGTTCGAGATCATCTTCGGAATATTTCGGGTTCAGCAGGATGTCGCCGACCAATTCCAAGGCCAGGGGCACGTCAGCTTTCAAGACGCGTGCGTAGTAGGCGGTCGTCTCCAGGCTGGTCGCGGCATTGAGGTCGCCGCCGACTTGCTCGATCTCTTCCGCGATGTCCTTGGCCGTGCGTGACGCCGTGCCCTTGAAGGCCATGTGTTCGAGCAGTTGCGAGATGCCGTTGTTGGTCGCGGTCTCGTTGCGCGCGCCGACCTGGACATCGACGCCGAGCGAGGCGGTTTCTACGTGTGGCATGTGGTCGGTGACGACGCGCAAGCCGTTGGCGAGGCGTGTAATTTCGGTGCTCATGCTGGATCCCCTGCGGCGCGCGCATGCGTCGCCACGTAGCGCTCGATTTCGGTCACGTCGTTGGCCAGATGGGTCATGTGTTCCTTGTCCGTCATAAGTGCCGACAAGCGTGGCGGAAGTGCGGGCCAGGCGCCCGTCAGCGTATGGGGGAATTTCGCCGGATGCGCCGTTGCCAGCACCACGATCGGGCTTGTCGACGTGGTGAGGTCGGCTGCTGCGACCGCACACGCCGTGTGGGGGTCGAGCAGATACCCGGCGCGTTCGAGCGTGCGTGCGGTGACCGCTTTCACGGCCGCCTCGTCGGCACGAACGGCCTGGAAGTCGGTTTTGAGCGTGGCCGAGAGGGGCCCCAGGTCGAAGTTACCCGACTGCTTCAGCTGCGACATCATGCGCCGGATCAGACCCGCGTCGCGTTTGGAGGCCTCGAACAGATAGCGCTCGAAATTCGACGACACCTGAATGTCCATCGACGGTGACGAGGTGACCACGACGTCGCGTGTCTGGTAGCGGCCGCTCTCGACCGTGCGGGCAAGAATGTCGTTGCTGTTGGTCGCGATGATCAACTGGTCGATCGGCAGACCCATCTGCTTGGCGACGTAGCCGGCGAAGATGTCGCCGAAGTTGCCGGTCGGCACGGCGAAGGAGACCTTGCGGTATGGGGCGCCGAGCGCGACGCCGGCTGCGAAATAGTAGGTCACCTGCGCCGCGATGCGGGCCCAGTTGATCGAATTCACGCCG
Source organism: Hyphomicrobiaceae bacterium (assembly GCA_031411355.1). Taxonomy (GTDB): domain Bacteria; phylum Pseudomonadota; class Alphaproteobacteria; order Rhizobiales; family Hyphomicrobiaceae; genus JABFRJ01. The sequence goes on from JANOAW010000725.1 coordinate 1,378, forward strand.
GAAAGTTTCACCCGATCGCGGAATGCGTGGTGGTTGAACATGTCCTTCACGCGGGCCTGGCAATCGTCGAAGGTGCCGGCGATGGAGAGTGCGTGAATATGCGGCTCGCTCGGCGTGGTCATCATGCGCCGCTGCACGTCGGAAACGCGTCCATCGGGGAACAGGATCATCACGTCGGTCCGCTTGGAGGCGCGGAACGCCTCGACCGCGGCTCCCCCGGTATCGCCCGAGGTGGCGCCGACGATGGTCGCGCGCGCGCCGCGCTTGGCCAGCACATGGTCCATCAGGCGCGCGAGCAACTGCATGGCGACATCTTTGAAGGCGAGCGTCGGCCCGTGGAACAATTCGAGCACCCAGGTCTTCGGGTCGAGTTGCACCAGGGGGGTGACGGCAGCATGACCGAACACGGCCGGGCCGTACGCCTCGCGGGTCATGCGCGCGAGATCGTCCGACGCAATGGCCCCGCCTGAAAGCGCACCAACCACGGCGGCTGCGACCTCGTCGAAGGGCTTGCCGGCGAACGCTGCGATGGCGTCGCGCGTAAACACGGGCCATGTT
>JANOAW010000726.1:0-1859 GCA_031411355.1 Hyphomicrobiaceae bacterium
ATACGTCTGAATGCTTTGCTTCATCACTTATGCCGCGATAGCTGCCACCAACGCCCGCCGTGCCACCTCATCAAGCATCGCCGCGCCGGCTTTCAGCGCTTTCCGCCACGCTGGGCCTCGCTCCCAGGCGTTCTCCCACGCTTCGCGCAAGTCCCCGCCGTGGCGCGGCAGGACGACGTTGATGATGGCCGTAGCTTGCAGCAGATCCTTGCCGACCTTGGCCAGATTTTCGCGTTGTGTGGCGACGATCAACTTGTGCACGGCATAGCGGTAAGGCGATGGCACAGTCACGGGGATGCCGCCCTTATACAGCGCCACCGACCGGACCGGCTGATAAATCAGATAGTCGAGGAAGCGCAGTGGTATTGCCGATGCACCACCAAGCGCCGGCATCTTCGACAGTCGGCCGGTGTTGCGATCCGAACCGCGATTGGGCGTCAGGAATTCGACGAGAAAGCCCGACGACTTGGCGCGAAAGCGTGCGACTTTGACGGACTCGGTCAGGTGTGGGATCGCCGCAAACGTCTCATCCACTGACCGCAGCACATCGAGGATTGGTGGCATGCTGTCGCCGACCGCATGCGATACGTCATAGAACTGTGCCGCATCCAGGTCCTGCGTCATGAGGCTGGTGCCACTCAATTTTGCGCCGATCAGGCCGGGATAGCACTGAAACGCGGCCGTCCCGACGAGCACCCCGCGCAACCGGAAGAACCCGGCCTTCCACAGCGCCTCGGTAACCTGCCCCGTGACCTCATCGGGCCGCGCCAAGCCGATAGCCGTCAGCGCGCGCACCATCTCCCGCCGCCGCTTGTAATCTGACTTGATCTCACCGAAGCGTTCGACGCGGCTGCTGATTGCCACGTCCTTGACCGGGCCGACGTAGCTTTGCTTGACCTTGCCGTCGACGCGACGCTGATAGTACCAATAGAGCGCGCCATCGATGCGCTTGCGCACGAAACTGCCGCGCTCGTCGTAATGTTCTTTGTCGAACTCCGCATCCATCGCCTGCTGCAGCAGCTCGGCAAACATGGTCTGCGCTGCCAATCCGATGTCCGCCATGCGTATAATCCAACTATCATGCGTTTCGCATTTGTATGATAGCACGCCGCGGCGCAATCAACTATCATTCGTTTCGGAAATGTATGATAGTTGCTCGGGCAAGACGAACCATACCAATCGCATTGACGATGAGATCCTCACTGAGATCCGACGATCTCGCTTCGTTGTTGCTGACGTAGCGAGCCAACCTTTTGGCCCGATCAGCACCAGCGCCGCGACCCAATCAAATGAAGGCTTTCCAGCACCCGAGGGAGCGCTGCTTGCAGTAAAAAAGAGTTTAAAAAAAACCTATATTTACGTAGACAAAAGACGCAAAACGGCAAATTGTTGAACTTGCTTTTGGTTTGCGAATGTGTCAACTTGCAGACCATGAATACGCTAAAACGTGCATCTTTAAACCGACTTGAGCAGGCGCTTCCTGAGGGCTTGTTGGTCGACGCCGCTTGGCTCACGCGTCAAGGCTACTCCACCAGCCTTCGCTCAAAGTATGTGGAGTCCGGCTGGTTGGCCCAACCCGCCCGGCGGGTCTACCAACGACCGCGCGGCGACTTGTCTTGGCAGCAAATCGTCGTCTCCCTACAAACAATGCTCGAACACGATCTTGTCGTGGGGGGACGGACAGCCCTCGACCTGCACGGCTTTGCCCACTACCTGATCGCGTCACCGACGGCTGTCTATCTCTACGGGCGAAAGCGTCCACCCACCTGGCTTGCCGACCTCAAGGCCGGCACTGAATTCCGATACCGGAACGACGCCCGCATATTCACTCACGCTCTCGCGTCGGCGGCACCCCATCG
>JANOAW010000727.1:0-9317 GCA_031411355.1 Hyphomicrobiaceae bacterium
CGTCGTGCGATACGGCGCGCAGGACCGTCGAGCCGCCGTTCGACCAACCCACCAGAACGATGCGGTCTTTGTCGACATCGGTGCGGGTCGCGAGCCAGTTCGATGCCGCCACGGCATCGAGGGCGCGTTGTGCCGGAGTGATGCTTCGCGATGCGAGCAGGCATTGCGCGCCCAGGCCGCGCGAGCCGAAGCTGTCTGGCCACAGGACAACGAACCCAGCCGCCAGAAACCGTTGGCTCCAATCCGTCACGCGAGCGCTTTCGCCGTTCGCTCGCCCGTTGCCGCCACAGCCGTGCAAGGCGATCACCGCCGGACTTGGCCCGCCGACGTTCGTTTGATGCGCCGTCGACGGCCGATAAAACAAACCCTTGAGGGTCAAGGTGTGCGGACCTGCAAACGTCACCGTTTCAGGTGAAACCGCCTCTGGTTCGGCCGCAAGCGATGTTGAGACGACCACCCAAGACGCGACGAAAGCCACCAGCGATGCTGTCGGACGGATCATCCCTTGGCGAGAACGTGAATGACGCGGTTGGCGACCATGTCCTTCACTTTTGCGCCGTAGGCGGCCATGTGCGGTGCGGTCGAGTGCGCCTTCAAGGCTGCGGCGTCGCGCCATTTTTCGATCACCATGAAGGTGTCGGGGCCGAGCTTGGTTTGAAACGAACCGAAGCCCTCCGCGTCGACGACCGGCTGATATTCGATGCAGCCGTCTTCGGCATGGACCGCTGGCACGTTGGCATGGAAGGCCGTCAGCACCTCCGCCCGCTTGCCCGGTTTGGTCGTGATGATGGCGACGACGTGGATCATGAGCGCCTCGGTGCGATGGACCAGAGGAGGCTAATGTAAGTGTAACAACAAGGCTAGAGGGTGGCGCGTGTGGGATTGCCCCCCTTTGTCGTCGCCGTGGGCCGTGCTTTCATAGGTGGCAACGACGGTAGGCGAACATGGTGACGGAAAGCCGGGGTGAGACGCTGATCGCGAGCGGGGCGACGCCAATGCAGGTGTTTCGCGCGCGCGTGGCCGCGTGGGGGCCGCTACCGGCATTGCGTCACAAGCATCGCGGCATCTGGCACACCGTCACGTGGCAGCAATACGATGCAGCTGTCCGCGCGACGGCTCAGGCCTTCGCCATGCTCGGCGTGGCTCGAGGCGATGTGGTCAGCGTCCTGGCCGAAAATTGCCCGCAGTGGCTTTACGCCGATCTCGGTGCCCAGGCGCTCGGTGCCATCGGCAACGGTATCTATCCGACGTCGGCACCCGCTCAGATCCAACATGTTCTGGTCGACAGCGACACGCGCGTTGTCATCGTCGAGAACGAGGAGCAGCTCGACAAGGTGCTGGCGATACGCGCGTCGTGCCCGCGTCTACACACCATTGCCGTCATCGACCTGAAGGGTTTGCGTGGCCACACCGAGGCGGGCGTGGTGTCGTTCGATGATCTGTTACGCCGGGGCGCCGCAGCGGATGCTGGGCTGCGGGCCATGATCGATGCGTCCATCGATGCGGCGACGCCGGACGACATCGCGTTTCTCGTCTACACGTCTGGCACGACCGGCGCTCCCAAGGGCGCCATGATCGCCAATCGGAACCTGACCTACCAGATGCGCTCGATGCCGCAGTGGCAGACATTGGGCGTCGGCCTCAAAACGCTGTCGTTCCTCCCCTTGTGCCATATCGCGGAGCGGATGGCCTCGCCGTTCACGCAGATCGCCCTCGGCCAGATCATCCACTTTCCAGAAAACACCGGGACCGTCGTGACCGACATGCGCGAGGTGGCGCCGCACCGCGTTTTTGCTCCACCGCGCTTCTGGGAAAAACTCTACGCCCAGGTCGACCTGTTCATGAAGGATGCCATCGCGCCCGCGCGCATGGCCTATGCGGCGGCGACCGGCGCCTCGACGCACGGCAACGTCCTCGGCCGGGCAATGAAGCAGACAGTGACACGAAACGTCCAGTCGTTCCTTGGCCTCCAGAACATCGAGCAGGCACTCGTCGGGGCAGCGCCCGTGTCGCCCGAGCTGATCCGCTGGTATGCGCGCCTTGGCATCGAATTGCAGGAGGCGTTCGGCATGACCGAAACCTGCGGCGCCTGCACAGTGCCGCGTCCCGGCATGGCGCGCATCGGTTGGGCGGGTCAGACGTTGGCTGACACCGAGATCAAACTCGGCGCCGACGACGAATTGCTGGTGCGTGGTCCGAACGTGTTCGCGGGCTACTGGAACGCTCCCGAGAAAACGCGAGCGGCCTTTACCGCGGACGGTTGGTTCCGCACCGGCGACTGCGCCGACATCGACGCTGACGGATATCTGCGCATCAAAGACCGCTTGAAGGACATCTTGATCACTTCCGGCGGCAAGAACGTCACGCCGAGCCAGATCGAGACCACGCTCAAGTTCAGCCCCTTCATTTCCGATGCCATGGTGATCGGCGACGCCCGCAACTATATCACCTGCCTGATCATGCTCGATATCGACAGCGTGTCCAAGTTTGCTCAGGATCGACACGTGCCGTTCACCGATTTCGCCAGCCTGACGCGAGCCAGAGAGGTCATCGACTTGATCCGTCATGAGATCGATGCGGCCAACCTCACGTTGGCGCGGGTCGAGCAGGTCAAAGATTTCCGCATCATCGCGCAATTGCTGACGGCCGAGGACGAGGAATTGACACCCACCATGAAGCTCAAACGCCGCGTGGTGCTGGCGAAGTATAAGGATTTGATCGAGACGATGTACTCGGCGTGACGCATCGCACGCGGCGAATGTGCATGGACTTGCGCACCGATCTCGGTATCGAGCGACGATGAAAAACCGAGACGACTTCGAAATCTTCCTGGTCGCCCTGCCGGGACTTGAGGCTACGCTGTGCGAAGAAGCGGCGGAAGCTGGCTTTCCGACACCACGAGCCGTGCCGGGCGGCGTCAAGTTTCGTGGCCTCTGGCCGGACGTCTGGCGAGCCAACCTCGTCTTGCGGGGCGCGACGCGGGTGCTGGCGCGCATCGATAGTTTCCAGGTCGAAACGCTCGACAAACTCGCCCACCGCGCCCGCCGGGTACCGTGGGCCAAAATCCTGCGCGCCGACGTGCCCGTCGATATCGACGTCTCGTGCAGCCGCTCGCGCCTGTACCATACCGCAGCCGTTGCCGAGCGCATCGCAGCCGCCATGCGCGACAAGCACGGTGTGGTCACCTCGGACGCGGCACCGGTCACCATCATGGTGCGCATCGACAACAACATCGCCACCATCAGCGTCGATACCTCCGGCGAGTTGTTGCACAAGCGCGGCCACAAACAAGACAGCCACCGTGCGCCTCTGCGCGAAACCATGGCCGCGCTGTTCCTGCGCAACTGCGGCTATGCCGGTCGTGAGCCCGTCGTCGATCCCATGTGCGGGTCGGGGACGTTCGTCATCGAAGCCGCCGAAATCGCCGCGGGTCTGGTACCGGGACGGGCGCGCGCGTTCGCTTTCGAGCATTTGGCGACCTTCGATGATGCGCGTTGGCTCGGCCTGCGCGCGGCGCAGTTGCCGGGTCCAAAGCCAACGGTCCGCTTTTACGGCAGCGATCGCGAGCAGCCCGCCATTGAAACGAGCCGCCTCAACGCCGCGCGGTCCGGCGTCGACGCTGTCTGCGACTTCGCACACCATCCCGTCTCCGAGCTTCAGCCGCCGCCTGGGCCGCCGGGTCTCGTCATCGTCAACCCACCGTATGGCGAGCGCATGGGCGATAAAGAGCGCCTCTCCGCCTTGTATCGCGCACTCGGACGCACACTGACGAACCGCTTCACGGGGTGGCGTGTTGGGCTCGTGACGAGCGACAAGAGCCTCGCCTACGCTACGGCCCTGCCGTTCCTGCCGCCATCCGCACCGGTCTCGCACGGCGGCGTGCGGGTGACGCTGTTTCGAACCGACCCGCTGGTATCGCAATAGGTCGACCGCAAAGCCGGACTTGCGCTCACCGGCTACCTCTCGCTACGAGCGGTGAGCCGCCGTTCGCAAGGTCGTCCATGTTGAAAAAAATCCTGATCGCCAACCGTGGTGAGATCGCCCGCCGCATTATCCGCACGGCGCGCAAGATGGGCATCGCGACGGTCGCGGTTTATTCCGACGCAGACGCCAAAGCGCTGCACGTGCGCGACGCCGACGAAGCCGTGCATATCGGTGCCTCACCCGCGACCGAGAGTTATCTCGTGATTGAAAAGATCATCGCTGCCGCCAAGCAAACCGGCGCCGACGCCATCCATCCCGGCTACGGCTTCCTGTCGGAGAACGCCGACTTGCCCGAGGCCTGCGTGAAGGCCGGCATCACCTTCATTGGCCCCCGCGCCGAGGCCATGCGCGCGCTCGGCGGCAAGGCTGCGGCAAAGGAGATTGCCATCAAAGCCGGCGTCCCCGTCGTGCCAGGCTATCAAGGCCGCGCTCAGGATCTCGCCACGCTCACCAAAGAAGCGAGGCGCATCGGCTATCCCGTGATGATCAAAGCCGTCGCTGGCGGCGGCGGACGCGGCATGCGCCTGGTCGACCGCGAAGATCAGTTTTCCGAGCTGCTCGACAGCGCCAAGCGCGAGGCCCTTTCAGCGTTCGGCAATCCCGACGTGCTGATTGAGAAGCTGGTGGTCGCACCCAGGCACATCGAGGTACAGGTGTTCGGCGACACGCACGGCAACGTCGTGCATCTCTTCGAGCGTGATTGTACGCTGCAGCGGCGCAATCAGAAAGTCATCGAGGAGGCACCCGCCCCCGGCATGAGCGAGGCGCTGCGCGAGAAAATGTGCGCGGCGGCAGTGAAACTCGCCAAGTCCGTCAGCTACGAGGGCGCGGGAACTGTCGAGTTCCTCGTCGAGGGCGGCACACTGTCAGCGGATGCGCCCTGGTACTTCATCGAGATGAACACGCGCCTTCAGGTCGAGCACCCCGTGACGGAGGAAATCACCGGGCTCGATCTCGTGGAATGGCAGATCCGTATCGCTGCGGGCGAGAAACTACCGCTGGCGCAAAGCGCGATCAAAATGCGCGGCCACGCCATCGAGGTGCGCCTGTGCGCCGAGGACCCCCCGAATGGGTTCATGCCGAGTATCGGGCGGATCGAGGTGTTCGAGCCAGACGAATTAAAACCGGACACGCGCTTGGAATCCGGCGTGCGCGCTGGCGACAGCGTGTCGCCATACTATGACTCGATGATCGCCAAGGTTATCGAGCACGGCGCTGATCGGCCATCGGCCTTGAAACAGCTTGCGACCCAACTCGACAATTTCCCGGTGGGCGGACTGAAAACGAACGTCGGATTTCTGGTCAACCTGCTCCGTCATGCTGGTGTCCAAGCCGGCAAAATGGATACCGGCCTCATCGCCCGTGACCTGGCAACACTGATTGATCAACGCGTGTCGAATGTTTTATTATCTCGCGCGCTCACGGCAGCCGTTTTTGCACAAGCGGAACGCGCCGGGCGATATGTAGATGGTGACGTGGCCAACGGCGATCCGTGGTCGCAGAATGATGCGTTCCAACTCACCGCACATGCACCACGCCCTATGGCCCTTCTTGTCGACAGCGAGCCCGTCACGGTCGATGTCCAATGGCGTGGCTATCCGGTCATTCTTCATTCCCCGCTGGTCGGCATCGACCTCGACGACGACGACGACTTTGAGCAGCGCACTGTATTAACTGGCCCGGATGCCACCATTTACGCCTTTGAACGCGGCCGCCAACTCGTCATCTCCCGCCCCACATACGACCCCTCAGCCATCGAGGACACCGGCGACGGCTCGACCATCCGGGCACCTATCAACGGCCGCGTGGCGAAAATCTTCGTTGCGCCCGGCGCCAAGGTCGTCAAGGGCGAGCGCGTCGCCGTGGTCGAGGCCATGAAAATGGAACACGTGCTGATGTCCACGGTCGCCGGCACCATCGACACGGTACCCGTGGTCGAGGGTGCGCAAGTCGTGCAGGGCGCGGTCATCGCGACGTTGACGGTCGCCGCAGAATGATAACGCGCCTCACCCCAATCGGGCTTTCACACGTCCGTGGACGCCACTATGCGGTGTTCGGCCTGGCCCGCTCCGGCATTGCGACGGCCAAGGCACTGCTCGCGGGCGGCGCTGATGTTGCGTGCTGGGACGACAACGCGGCATCCCGCGCGACGGCTGCAGCCGATGGGCTGCCACTCGTCGATCTGACGTCGGCCGATTGGTCGACGTTCCAATCTCTCGTCCTTGCCCCCGGCGTACCGTTGACGCATCCGGTGCCACATTGGACGGTCGACAAAGCGAAGGGTGCCGGGGTCGAGATCATCGGCGACATCGAGCTATTTTTCCGCGAGCGCGCGTTCGTGTGCCCCGAGGCGACCGTGATCGCCATCACCGGCACCAACGGCAAATCCACCACGACGGCGCTGATCGCACATATCTTGCGCGAAAATGGCCGCGACGTCGCCATGGGTGGCAACATCGGCGTCGGCGTATTGGCTCTGCCGAAGCCCGCCCCCGAGCGGGTGCACGTGCTGGAGCTGTCGTCATTCCAGATCGACCTGACGCCGACGTTGAACCCGAGCGTGGGCGTGCTCTTGAACATCACGCCCGATCATCTGGATCGGCACGGCTCGATGCAGGCCTATGCGGCGATCAAGATGCGACTTTTCCACGCCGCAAACGTGAAGATCATCCAACTTGGGCTGAGCGACCTTATAAACAGCGACGACGTGAAAGAAATGAGAGTAGTTGATTTTTTGTGGAAGCACGGCACGTCGGAGATCGGATCGAGTTTCGGTCGGTTTCCGGACAAGCGTCACATGGCAATCGGGACGCACAACAGGCTGATGCTCGACTCATTCGAAACCACTGCAATGGATCTAGCGGCCGTCTCCACCCTGCGCGGCGCGCACAACCTCGAAAACGCCGCCGCCGCTTTTCTCGCCTGCGAATGGCTCGGTGTACCGCACGACGACATCGGGGCAGCCATGAAAACCTTCCCCGGCCTACCCCACCGCATGGAACAGATCGGCCGTGTCGGCAAAGCGCTGCTCATCAACGACAGCAAAGCCACCAACGCGGATTCGACCGAAAAAGCGCTGGCCTCGTTTCCGCGCGACATCTTCTGGATTGTCGGTGGCGTGCAGAAAGATGGCGGTATAAGCGCACTCGCCCCATACTTCGATCGCGTGACCAAGGCCTATCTGATCGGCAAATCGGCGCCTGAGTTTTCAGCCACGCTCGACGGCAAGGTGACTCACGAAACGTGCACAACACTCGACGCGGCCCTGCTCGCCGCCGTGCGCGACGCGTCAGCCTCGCCACGCGGCAGCCCCGTGATCCTGCTATCACCGGCGTGCGCGAGTTACGACCAGTATAAAAGCTTCGAGCACCGCGGCGAACATTTCCGCGCGCTTGCAACAGCCCTTCCCGGCTTCGCGGCGTAGATCTCAACCGTGCGCGAGATAGCGTTCTGCTTCCAACGCCGCCATGCAGCCCATGCCGGCGGCGGTGACGGCTTGGCGGAAGGTCTCGTCCTTGACGTCGCCAGCCGCGAAAACGCCGGGGATCGACGTCGCCGTGCTGTCGGGGCTGGTGATCAAATATCCACCTTTGTTGGTCGCCAACTGGCCCTTGAACAATTCGGTCGCGGGCGCGTGGCCGATGGCGATGAACACCCCGTCAACCTTGCGTTTCACGACGGCGCCGGTCTTGACGTTACGCAGCGTGGCGCCGGTCACGGTCTTCGGCTCGGTGGTGCCGGTGATCTCATCCAACGTCGTGTCCCAGACCACGTCGATCTTCGGGTTCTTGAACAGGCGATCGTGCAGGATCTTTTCACCCCGGAAGCTGTCGCGCCGATGCACCACGGTAACCTTGGAGGCGAACTTGGTCAGGAACATCGCTTCTTCGACGGCCGCGTTGCCGCCGCCCACCACGATGACCTCTTTGTTCTTGTAGAAGAAGCCGTCACACGTGGCGCACGCGGAAACGCCGTAGCCCTGAAACGCCGCCTCGCTCGGCAGGCCGAGCCATTTCGCCTGCGCGCCCGTGCAGATGATCAGCGCATCGCAGGTGTAGCTGTCGCCGCTTTCGCCTTCCAGCCTGTAGGGGCGCTGCTTCAGGTCGACCTTCGAAATGTGGTCCATGACCATCTCGGTGCCGACATGCACGGCCTGCGCCTGCATCTGCTCCATCAGCCACGGCCCCTGGATCACGTCGGCATAACCCGGATAGTTTTCGACGTCGGTGGTGATGGTCAATTGCCCGCCCGGCTGCGAGCCCTGGATCAGCATCGGCTTGAGCATCGCGCGCGCCGCATAGATGGCGGCCGTATACCCAGCCGGCCCCGAGCCGAGGATGATGACCCGGCGGTGATGTGTCTCGGCCATGTGTGCGCGATCCGTCTGTTCCCGTAAGCGCTCAGATAGGCGTGGGCGCGGGGGCACCGCAAGGGGAACGTATCAGTTCGCCAACCTATGCCGCTTTGCCGCTCGACACGATCACCGGCCGGGTCGTGCGCACTTTGGGACGCGGGGCAAAGGAATTGGCCCAACCGTAGGCGAACATGGTGATCAGTGCCGAGGCCATGAAGAAGTATATGCCGGGTTCGGGTTGGGCCGCCGTATATCCCGACGAATTGACGTAGAAGACAATCAGCGCCAGCACCATGACGTCGGTCATCGAATAGCGTCCGAGCCATTCCATGGCCGCGACCGACTTGACGCGGAATTCGTGATCCATGTCGGGCGATGTGACCAGCGTCAGCAAGTACAACAGCTTGAAAAACGGGAACACGATCGAGAAGGCGCCGATGACGGCGCACAGGAAAATTTCGTCGTTCTGCCACAGCGCCCACAGGATGCTGGCGATCGAGTGTTCGTTTTTCCAGACATACACGGTCGTGAAGCGGATCGCGGGCAGGATGATGCCGAGGGCGAAGAAAACGGTCGCAAGGATGATCAGGAAACTGAGCACGAAGTTGCGCAACGCCGATTGACGCGGCGGCGGCGCATCGAGCACTTCGGAGGCGGCAACGATGCGGCCGTCGTCGACCTCGGATTTGAGCCACGAATAGGCGAGGATCATCAGCAGAACGGCGGCCGTGAAAAAGTACACCCCGTTGAGCGAGCGCGCGTCATAGACGCCTTGGCTCTTGATGAAGAAGATGGTCAGCGACAGCACGAGCACGTCGTGCATGGACCATTTGCCGAGCCACTCGAGCGCATGCAGCCCGCGCCGCCAACGCTTGAGTTCGCTCAGCGGCAGGGTGGCGAGCAGCAACAGGTAGAACAACTTCAGGATCGGCAGTGCGATCGAGAACACCGCGACCGTCAGGCCGAGCAGATATTGGTT
>JANOAW010000728.1:0-9412 GCA_031411355.1 Hyphomicrobiaceae bacterium
AGCAACCCGCCCTGCGGCGAATTGGCCAAAAGCCGGTGCTTCGGTGTCTTTGCTGTCGCGTGCCAAGGTCGACGCGTCCTAATCTTTGACGGCCGACATTACAATGACGCTCACGGCACGTCGAACGATCATCCGAAGCGACGCAGGATCGACAGCACCTTGCGCACCCCAGTGCTGGCAGCTTTGCCCGCATAAATGCCGAACGCGGCGCGCTTGTTCACTTCCGACAAGGTCGGATAGGGCGAGATCCATTCGGTCATGGCCTTGATGTTCATGCCTTGCGATATGGCGAGCGACCACATCTGAATCAACTCCCCCGCATGCTCACCGACGATTCCAGCGCCAAGAATTTTGCCGCTGCGGTCCGTGACCACCTTGACCAGACCCTCCGTCGCACGTTCGGCCTGCGCCCGATCGTTTTCGTGAAACGGCCACCGATAGACATTGACCTTGCCACCGCGCTTGCGGGCAGCCTCCTCGGTCAGACCGACATTGGCGATCTCGGGATCGATAAAAGTGACCCATGGCATCAGCCCGGTGTCGACCTTCGCCGGCAGGCGGAACAAGGCGCGTCGAATGACGATGCCGGCATGATAATTGGCGACGTGCGTGAACTGCAGGCCGCCCGTGACGTCCCCGATCGCGAACACGGCGCTGTTGGAGGTGACGAGACCACTGTTCACCTCGATGCCGGCGCGGCCATACTTGATGCCGGCAGCATCCAAGCCGAGATCGTCGACATTTGGTTTTCGGCCGACGGCGATCAAAATATGTGTGCCTTCGAACACCGATTGCTGGCCGTTTTCCTCGGCGTGGACACGAACCCGCCCGATGCCACCTTCGACGCGCAATACCTTGGCACCCTCACGGATCACCAAGCCTTCGGCTTTCAAGCCCTTGAGGGCGACGGCCGTCAATTCCGGGTCGTCTTTGCCAAGCGCTTTCAAACCTTCAAGCACTGTCACATTGCAACCGAGCCGCCGATGCGCCTGAGCCATTTCCATGCCGATCGGCCCACCGCCGACGACGATCAGATGGCCAATCTGTTGCTGATTGTCGAACAGTGTCTCGTTGGTAAAGTAAGGCACACTGTCGAGGCCGGGAATGGGCGGCACAGCGGGCGACGACCCGGTCGCGATCACGAAGCGGCGCGCCGTAATGCGGGCGTCACCGGCAACGACGGTCTTTGCGTCGACGAATTTGGCTCCGGCCTTGAGGACACGCACACCAAGACCGGTGAACCGTTCGACTGAATCGTTCGGCTCGATGGCGGCGATGACGCCCTTGATGTGATCGTGCACCCCCTTTGGATCGACAGCCGGCGACACAGGTCGAATTCCGAACGGCGCCGACGTGCGCATGATGTGCGCGCGACGCGCAGCCGCGATCATGGCTTTCGAGGGGATGCAGCCGTAGTTGAGACAATCGCCGCCCATCTTGTGCTTTTCGATCAGGATCACGTCCGAACCGAGCTGCGCTGCGGCGGACGCAACCGACAACCCACCTGACCCCGCGCCGATCACGCAGATGTCGCAACTCAACGATTGCGTCGTGCCGATATCAGCGGCGTCCGTTACCGTTTTGAGATTGGACGGCACCACGGCGCTCGCACCAAGACGCATGTTTTTGCCGGCATCAGCCATTGCGGTGGCTCCATTTCTTATAGACGACGGGAATCAGGGCAACCACCGCGAGCAAGCTCAAGGCGATCAAAATCTCGTTTGTGATCAGGCTCTTGAATGTCAATTCGAGCGGACAAGCAGCCATGCCCTTGGCAGCCGCACACGTGGCCTGATCGGCTTTCGATCGAACGAGCACGCTGTCGAGGCCGGCGCCGATCGAGGCGAACGCAAAAGTCGCGGGTATAATGCCGACGACGGTGCCGATAACGTAAGTCCGAAGCGGCACCCCGAGGAGAGCCGCAGCGATATTGACGAGGAAGAACGGGATCGCCGGCACCAGTCGCAAGAACAACAGATAGCTCAGCGCATCCTTCTGAAACCCATTGACCAGCCCTTTTATCTTCGGCCCAGCCTTGGCCCGCAGCGTCTCGCCGAAAGCCGAACGCGCGATCAGAAATAATAAGACAGCACCGATCGATGCGCCGGCGACAGCTGCGGCCCCGCCAGCGAGCCAGCCGAACACGAGGCCACCCGAGACAGTCAGGATCGACGCGCCCGGCACCGAAATCGCGACGGCCCCGGCATAGATGGCAATGTACGCCAGCACGGCCAGGAAAATATGCTGGGCGATGAAGCTCTGAAAACTCTCCCGGACCAGGAAAATGTTTTCGAGCGTCAACTGGCGATGCCACCCCATGGCGAGCACGAAAGCCAGAATGCCGACGATGACGACGACCGGCAGCACGCGCAGCCATATCGGCTTCGCCGCGGTCTCGGACGGTTCCTCTGCGGCCACAGCGCCTCCCACCCGACACGGGTCATGATCATTTTGAAGCTAGCTGATTTGCCCGGGCGCGTCGCGGCCGATGACAGACGCGTCACCTATTCGACGCTCACCGCGTAATGTCGTTCAATGTCCAGACATAGTCGTACGCCGCAATCGTCGTAATGCCCTCTAGTTTCCGGTGCAGATCTGCGTCCGCGTAGGCTCGGACGTGGTCGAGTACTTTGCCGGCCGTGCCACCGAAGTCGGTCACGAACCAGGAATAGATGCTCGACGCTTTCACTCGACCGCGTTCGACGCCGATGCCCCGCGGGTGATTGACGAACGCTCGGGCCGCCTCGTCCAACTGCCGCGACAGGTCTCGACCGGTGAAGGCGCCGATGCGCAGATTAGGACAGCCGTAACTGGCGCAGTTGAGCGCGTAATGCACGCGAGCATCTTTGAAGATCACGCGCAGAATTTTGTGTTCGACGTCGTCGAGACTGAGATCCACGCCGCTGACCGCCATCGTGATCGCTTGCCAGGGGCCGCCACCGACCAGCGCTTTCAGCCCGCCGCCGAGGGCGATGTCCTTGATCGATCCGACCGGATACTTGTCCAGCACGATGTCGACCGTGCGGGCATTGTAGAGATTGGCCCAGAAAGCGAATTGCTCGGGCTTGTCGAGCATGGATGGATCGACCGCTTGCAAAGCGGCCACGTATGCCTTGAGTTCCGCATGACCATTCGATTTCCAGCGCGCATAGTCGACGCGGTTGAGATTGGTCGCATCCGGCTCGACGAAGGCTTTCGTCTGCCGATCCCAGCGCGCGTGATCGACAGTCCGACGGCTTCCGAGCGTGAACTTGGCGAACATGTTTTCCGGGCTTGCCATGACGGGCCGACTGCCAAGGAGCGTCGAGGCACCGAAACCGAGACAGACGGCGCGGCGACGTGTGAACGATTGCATGCGTGTCCTTCAAGAGCGACGAAGCCAACGGTAGCGCATCGGCGCGTCACACGGATTCACGAGACCGTCAGATGACCAGCAGTTGATCCGCCGTGATGACGCGTTCAATTTAGCTGGCGATCGCGCCGCCTCAGCCGTGCCTGTTACTTTCAGCGACGGCCGCAGCCCAGGCCTCCGGCGCAAATCCATCGACGATGACACCCATGCCGGTGGTGCTCGCCTCATGGCGGATGCCGACGATGGCCTGGTATTCCGGCGACGTCATGAAGCGCTTGGCGGCCGCCCGGTCGGCAAATTCCAACACCACGACGCGTTGTCCCGGCACGTGGCCCTCTGTCGTTTCCGGCTCGCCACCGCGCACGATCATGCGTCCGCCGTAGCGCGCGATGACGCGCGGCGTGTGCTTGGCGTAATCCGCATAACGTGCAGGGTCTGTGATGGTGATGGTGAAGATGCTGTAGGCGGGCATGGCGTCGATCTCTCTCAAGTCGATCTCTCTCAATCGAACTGTTCCGGGTCAGAAATTCGTCCGTTCTCGCAGCAAAAACTTCTGAATCTTGCCCGTGCTCGTTTTGGGAACGTCGCCGAACACGACGTGACGCGGACACTTGTAACTCGCCAGATGCAGTTTGCACCAGTCGATGATGTCGGCGGCGGTCGGCGCCGGCACACCGGGACGCAATTCGATGAAAGCGCAAGGCGTTTCGCCCCATTTTTCGTCGACTTTGGCGACCACCGCACACAGCGCCACCGCCGGATGCTTAAAAAGCACGTCTTCGACTTCGATCGAGGAAATATTCTCACCCCCGGAAATAATGATGTCCTTGGAGCGATCCTTCAGTTGCACGTAGCCATCGGGGTGCATGACGCCGAGGTCACCTGAATGAAACCAGCCTCCAGCGAACGCCTCGTCGGTCGCGCTCTTGTTCTTGAGATAGCCCTTCATGACGATATTGCCGCGAAACATCACTTCGCCGAGCGTCTCGCCGTCAGCGGGCACCGGCTGCATGGACACGGGATCGCGCACGGACAGTGCTTCGAGCGCGGCATAACGCACGCCTTGACGCGCCTTTTTGGCGGCCTGATCCGCGGGCGACAGGGCATCCCACGCGGCGTGCCATTCATTGACCACGGCCGGCCCGTAGACTTCGGTCAATCCATACACGTGCGTGACTTGAAATCCGGCAGTTGCCATGGCGGCAAGCACGGCCTCCGGCGGCGGCGCGGCAGCCGTGACAAAATTCACGCGCTGAGTACTGGCTCGTTTATCCGCCGATTGAGCGTTGAGCAGCGTCGACATGACGATGGGTGCGCCACACAGATGCGTGACGCCATGGTCGGCAATGGCATCGTAGATCGGTTTGGCACGCACCCAGCGCAGACAGACATGAGTGCCGGCAACAGCCGAGATGGTCCACGGAAAGCACCAGCCGTTGCAGTGGAACATCGGCAGCGTCCACAGGTACACAGGGTGTTTACCGAGCCCCGCCGAGAGCACGTTGGCATAGCACATCAGCGCCGCGCCCCGGTGGTGCGTCACAACCCCCTTCGGATTGCCGGTCGTGCCGCTCGTATAACCGAGCGCGATGGCGTCCCACTCATCGTGCGGCCTTGGCCAATCGAAGGTGGCGTCACCGTCGGCAATCCAGGATTCATATGTCGTCGTGCCCAAAGTCTCGCCGCTTTGGGGAAATTCGCCATCGTCGACGTCGACGATCACGGGCTTCACGCTCGCGAGCGCAAGAGCCGCTTTGATGACGGGCGCAAATTCCCGATCGGTGACGAGAACGCGTGTTTCGGCGTGGTCCAGCTGAAACGCGATCTGCGCTGCATCAAGCCGAGTGTTGAGTGCGTGGAGCGTTGCGCCGGTCATCGGCACGCCATAGTGCATCTCAAGCATCTCGGGTGTATTTGCCAGCATGGCCGACACCGTCTGACCTCGGCCGATGCCGGCTCGGCTCAACACCGAGGCGAGGCGCCGAGCGCGCGCATAAAGCTCGCGATACGGTCGCCGCAATCCACCATGAATGACCGCGACATGGTCGGGAAACACACTCGCTGCGCGTTCCAGAAACGACAGCGGCGTCAATGGCTGGTAGTTGGCCGCGTTTCGCTGCAGGTCTTGGTCATAGATGTCGGCCATGATCGTCGTACTCGGAAAAACGCGCCCGGCACGACGGTATCGGGTTTTCCCCGACCGGTCACGGCGCTTTCACATCGGGGGCCTTTACGTCGGACTTCGACGCCGACGGCCGGAACGCGTCATCGGTTTTGGGCTTCGGCTTCGGCTTTGGTGGGGCCGGTGGCGGTGAACTCGCCGCAGCAGCCGGTGGCACGGGCGCAGCGGGGGCCGCGACTTTAGGCAGCTGAGGTGGCTTTTTCACAGGCGGCGCAATTGGTGCGGGTTCGGCCGGCGCCGCAGCTTTCTTTGGCACGACGGGTTTGCGCGACGGGCTGACGGCGATCGGAGCCACGGTCGCAGCGGCCACGCCCGGCGGCAACGTGATGCCGGCCGCGTTGGCATCGATCGGAGCCCCAGCGGCTGCGATCTCGGCCGGATCGTCAACCGGTTCGGGCTTCAAGACGACCAGCGGCGTGTCTTGTGGGCAGCGGAAGCGGAAGTTGCCGAGCAGATCGAAATATTGACGGATCTGCCGCACCTGCTCCTTCGTGACGCTGTCCTTGACCGCGACCGGCCCCTTTTCGATCAGCGCCTTCACACCTTTGTCGTCGAGCGCCGCCATTTCACCTTTCAGCTTGCCACACGCATCGGCATCGAGCGGACGCGCCTCGGCGCCAAAGGCGGCCAACAGCATGACCGAAGCGAACGCAACGACGGGTCGGGACATCTGCTCGAACCTCGAAGATAGCAGGCGGTGCAACGGCTGGTCCGTCACGCGGGACGAACGCGGCTCAGCGGTAGGCGGCGATGATGCCGAGAAAATCGTCGGCTTTGAGGCTCGCGCCTCCAACCAACGCGCCATTGACGTCCGCGACACCCATCAATTCACGCGCATTCGAAGGCTTGACCGATCCACCATAGAGAATGCGCATGCGCGCGCCGGTGTCGCCGCAGGCTGTAATCAACGCGCCTCGGATCGCCTTGTGTACCTCGCCGACGTCACCGGCAGTCGGCGTCATTCCACTCCCGATCGCCCACACGGGCTCGTAGGCGATAACGGTGTTTTCGGCCGTGGCAACAGTCGGCATCGAGGCTAGAAGTTGTCCGAGCACGACGCTGAGCGTCTGGTCGGCCTTACGTTGCGTGATCGTTTCGCCGACGCACACGATTGCGGTCAGCCCGGCGCGGTGCGCGGCGTCCGCCTTGCGTTTGACGGTCGCATCGGTTTCACCGTGGTCGGCGCGCCGCTCGGAATGTCCGACGATGACGGCCGTAGCGCCGGCGTCGCGCAGCATCTCAGCCGAGACATCCCCCGTATGCGCGCCGTTTGCCGCGACATGACAATCCTGGCCGCCGACGGCGATGCTCGATCCATCGACCGCCACGGCGAGCCGGTGCAGGAGGGTCGTTGGTGGCGCAAGCACCACATCGCAGGCAGCAGCGCCCACGCCCTCGACCATCCTCGCGACCTCGCCCAACGCCCCGGACGTGCCATTCATCTTCCAATTGCCGGCCACCAGAGGTCGGATCGTCATGGGCTTGTCCTACTGCTTGCGTCCGCACGTCCAGGTTCTTAATATGCACCTCGATGGCGTCAACCTCGAAGTCGAGGTTTGGGCGCCGGGGATATACGGTGCGGCGATGACGGATGGCGACATCCGGTGCATCGGCGTTGGTGTGTTCGCCACTCGTTTTCGTTTTTGGAAGTCCGATGCTCGACACTCTCCGCCGCGGCGCGACCAGCAAGATCGCGGCCGTGATCATCTTCGTTCCGCTCATCCTCGCCTTTGCGCTGTGGGGTGTTGGCCCAGAATTGCGGCGCGGCGGCAACACAGCGGTCGCACGTGTCGGCTCGACCGACATCACACCGGACGAATTCCAGCGCGCCTTTCAAAATCGTATGCGCCAGATGTCGCAGCAGTTCGGCGGGCGCAACTTGACACCGCAACAAGCGGCCATGTTCGGCATCGACCAACAGGTGCTCAACGAACTGATCGGTGCCGCAGCGATCGATCAACAGGTCAAGGATATGGGCCTCAGAGTTTCAGACAAAGCCATTGCCGACGCAATCCGGACCGAACCGGCGTTTTTCGGCCCGGATGGCAAATTCTCGCGACCGCAGTTTGAATCGATCTTGCGCGCCAATGGCCTGACCGAAGCCGGCTTCGTGGCGCTGCGGCGGCGAGACGATGCGCGGGAGCAGCTGACCGAAACCATCGCCTCGGCCGTGTCCGTACCCCAAGCGTTGGTCGACCTCACGCACCGCAATCGCGCCGAACAGCGGGTCGTCGAATACGTCACCATCGATCCAGCGAAAATCGTCACCGCAACCGAGCCCGACGAGGCAACCTTGAAGGCCTACTTGGCGGCCAACAAGCGCAACTACATGACACCGGCGCTGCGCAAAGTGGCCCTGCTGGTGCTGACCCGCGAAACCATCAAGTCCAAGATTGCCGTCACCGACGAGGAGGTGAAGGCCCGCTACGACGAAACCAAAGCCTCGTTCGAGACCCCTGAGAAGCGCAAGATTCAACAACTCGCCTTTGCCGACAAAGCTGCCGCGGAGAAGGCCTACGCCGAACTGGCGAAGGCCAAATCGTTCACGGAAACCGCGGCCAAGTTGGGCTTCACCGACAAGGACATCGACCTCGGTGTCGTGACCCGCGCCGACATGATCGACCAGAAGGTCGCAGCAGCCGCGTTCGCGCTCAAAAAGGACGAGTTGTCGCAACCCGTCGAGGGGCAATTCTCGATCGTCCTCGTGCGCTCGACCGAGATCACGCCCGGTGTTGAAAAAACGTTCGACGACGTCAAAGCGCTGGTCAAAGATCGGCTGCTGACCGAACGCGCGGGCCGAGAGTTGCAGGTCTTGCACGACCAGAGCGAAAGCGAACGTCTGGCCGGCCGCTCGTTGAAGGAAATCGCCGACAAGATGGGCCTTACGTTCAAATCCGTCGACGCCGTCGATCGCGCCGGTAACGGCCCTGACGGCAAACCGGTCGACGGTATTCCGGACACAGCCAAGGTCATGGCCGCAGCCTTCGGCGCAGCCCAAGGCGTCGAAACCGACGCGGTCGACCTCGCGGACGGCGGCTATGTCTGGTACGACGTGCTGGGTGTGACGCCTGAAAAGGAACGTCCGTTCGACGATGTCAAAGCCGACTTGAAAACGGCCTGGACTGCGGCCGAGAGCGTCAAGCAGGTGACCGCCGCCGCCGGCAAATTCACCGAGCGTCTGATGAAAGGCGAAGCCTTCACCGCGATCGCCGCGGACGCAGGCGGTGAGATCAAGAAAACCGGCGCCTTCGCCCGCTCCGTCACACCGGCAGGGTTGACGGCCGATATCGTCCGCCAGGTCTTTGGCTTGCCGAAAGGCGCCGCATCCAACTCGGCCACCGTCGACGACAAATCCCGCATCGTATTCCGCATCGCCGACGTCATTCCGGCGGCGGCCGCGACCAAGGAGGAATCCGACCGCATCAAAGCCGAACTGCAACGAAGCATGCAGGCCGATGCCCTCAATGCGTACCTGCAGGGCCTGCAGGCGCGCTATGGCACATCCGTCGACAACGCCGTCTTGCAGCAGGCGCTCGGCGTCGAACGCAGGTAGTCGCCTCACATGAGATGCGATGACCAGACGACGGGGTCGAAGCCGACCAGCACCAAACCGCCTGCGGCTTCGACCACCGGTCTTTTGATCATCGACGGGTGTGCGCACATGAGCGCCATCGCAGCGTGTCGATCCAATCCGGATTTGGCGGCGACGGGCAGTTTTCTGAACGTCGTCCCGGCGCGATTGAGCAACTTTTCCCAGCCATGCTCGTCACACCAAGTGGCAAGCCTCGCCGGCTCGACACCAGCCGTCTTGTAATTATGAAACGTATACGCGATCCCGCCAGCATCGAGCCAGGCGCGCGCTGTCTTGACCGTATCGC
>JANOAW010000729.1:0-2731 GCA_031411355.1 Hyphomicrobiaceae bacterium
GTTCGCACGCCAGTGGGACCCACAACCCATCCATCTCGATGAAACACTGGCACAACAATCGATTGTCGGCGGGTTGTGCGCCAGTGGCTTTCATACCTCGTGCATTATGATGCGGTTGCTCGTCGATCATTTTCTCGAACGCGCGGCATCCCTCGGCGCGCCGGGTTTGGAGGAGACACGTTGGCTGCACCCTGTCCGCCCCGACACGGTACTGTCGATCCGCATTCGCGCCGAAAGCAAGCGGATCATGGGTTCGCGGCCCGACGTCGGCATCGTGCTCTCCGTGTATGATGTGGTCGATCAGGCAGGCGTCGCCGTGCTGTCGTGCACCTGCAATCAGATGATCCGCGTTCGCAACCCCGGTCCGAAATCCGCGCCCGCAGCCGCACGGGAGCCAAAGCCGCCATTACCCGATCTGTGGCAGACGCCAGCGACCCCTCGCGCCGATCTGGTCGATCTCTACTTCGAAGACCGGGTGGTCGGGGAAATATGGGACATCGGCTCGCACACGTTCGGCCGCGCCGAAATCTTGCAGTTCGCAAGCACCTGGGACCCACAACCGTTCCATCTCGACGAGGCGGCAGCCAAAGCCTCGCTGTTCGGTGGCTTGGCCGCGAGTGGCTGGCATACGGCTTGCCACTACGTGCGCCTGCTCGTCGCCGATCGGCAAGCGATGGAACACGCCTTGCGCGCAGCTCACCGCCCGGTACCGGTTTACGGCCCCTCCCCGGGCTTTCGCAATTTACGTTGGA
The DNA here is from genome assembly GCA_031411355.1 of Hyphomicrobiaceae bacterium. Lineage (GTDB taxonomy): Bacteria > Pseudomonadota > Alphaproteobacteria > Rhizobiales > Hyphomicrobiaceae > JABFRJ01. Next base: position 753 of record JANOAW010000729.1, read on the forward strand.
TCAAGCCTGTCATGGTCGACGATACCCTCAACTATCGCACCACAGTGACCGCCAAGCGAGCTTTGCCCAACCACGCAAAGCGCGGGCTTTTGACCATGACGACGCAGGCCCGCAACCAGACCGGCGACATCGTCTTCCACTACGACGGCGCCATCTTCGCCGAACGGCGCCTGGGTTAAGCCGCCTTGCGCAAACGCGCAGAGATGTCGAGCACGGCCAACATGTAACCGACGCGGTCTTCGACTGCCTCGGCCAGCACCGAAAAATAGTTGGCACTCGACGGCACGATCTCGCCGACCACTTCACCGAATTCGAACTTCAGCTCGGCTTCGTGCTTACGTGCGATCGCCTGCATCTTGGTATTTTCGGCAAGGCAGCTCATGAACAGGCGGTTGACCCCGCGATTGCGGGCAGCGCGAATGACGCGTCCCATCAGGTCGGTCCCAAGCCCGCGATCCTGCACCACCTTCTCGACCGAGAAGGCAGCTTCTGCCTCATCACCCCAGTCGTCACCCAACTTCTTCAGTTCAGCGACGGCCCTGACCTCGCCATCTTCGACATAACCGAACACGACGGCCCCGTCGTCCAACATGCGACTGGCGTAATCTTCGATGAAGGTGTCACTGACGCTATGGGCAAAGCGCATGCGACGCGCCTCTCGATCCAGCCGAAGCAAATGCGCCGCGAATGCCGCAGCCTCAGACGGCAAAAGTTTGCGGATCGATCCCAACAGCGCGGCGCGGGCGCCCACTCCGGCAGCGTCCGCCGGCTCGATCGGTGAAATCGTCGCTTCGGTCATCATGGCCTCCGTCGCCGCCCGCGATCGGTTGCGGTTTGGACAACTTGCAAAATAATACCTCGTTGTGCAGTGCACAATGAGCAAACGCGGCCCGCGTCGTTTTGGTTACAGATACGGAATGGATCACGAAAATTTGCTCGTGGCGGCAATTCAGACATTGCAGCCGTCAGTCTTCTTTCAACAATCGTGATGCCACCGGATACAACCCCTCTTCGCCGAGCACATGAACTTGCATGCCGTCGGTGCCGAACAATCCGTGAAAGGCGCGATCGAACACGTTCAGGCCACCGGTGAAACTGCCAAAGGCCGGCAACACCAGCCGACGTCCGTTGCCAACGAAACACGGCCGACGGATCGTATGCCCGAACATCGAAACCCGGGCAGCCGGATGAAGATGCGCCGCGATCTCGTGTGTCACCCGGCCTTCACGCGGCTCGTGTCGCAGCGTCACGCCTTCGAGCCGCAATTCGCTACACACCTCGCCGCCCAGACGAGGGGCAATGACGCCGTCATGATTGCCGGTGACCCAGATCCAGGCCCGTTCTTCCTGCAGGATGTGCAAGATCTGCAAGTCCGCATCGCTTATGCGACTGGCCGCTTCGGGATCGTGCAGGCTGTCCCCGAGCGCCACCACGGTTGCGGGCTCGAACCGATCGATCACCGCGGCAAGCTTCGTCAGCGTCTCGCGCGTATCGTACGGCGGCAGAAGGCGACCCCGCATAGCCGCGGCCGAAGCTTTTTCGAGATGCAGGTCGGCGACGATCAGCGTCCGCTCACCGGGCCAATACAACGCGCCGGAATAATCGCCGATAAACGACTTTCCACTCACGCTGATCGCATGCGTCTTGCCGTCTCGCAGATCCAGTCGTTCCGGGCGCAGTTCCAGCATCGAACGCTCCTCGTGGTCGACGCCACCGATGAGAGTGTTCGACGAACCGGTCAAGCGCGCCGACGCGTCCAGGCGTCGTGAGCCAGCCAAATCTGCGCCGTGGCCCCAATTCGGACATAGCCGTGCTTGCAACTCGGCAACACAGGTGCGAGACGAAAGTGTCTGACCGCAACTCGCCGGACCCGCATGGCCGCCTACCTCATCAAACGCCTGCTGCTCGTCATCCCGACCTTGTTCGGGATCATGCTCATCAACTTCGGCATCATCCAGTTCGCGCCCGGCGGGCCGGTG
>JANOAW010000730.1:0-4216 GCA_031411355.1 Hyphomicrobiaceae bacterium
TCGACACGTATGTCGACGAGATGATGGCCGCCTGCGAGGCTGGTGGATTATTCGTCGGGCCAACAAAGCCTGTTGTCTTGTCCCATTCGTTCGGCGGTTTTCCGACCATGCGGTGCGCGCGCAAATTCGGCGACCGGTTCAGCGGCATGATGATCCTCGACAGTCCCGTGCTGTCACCCGAGCAACGCCGGCGGCGCGAACAACGACGCAAGGACGAGCCGGCTCCGCGCGATACGCGGGTCTACCCGACCGAGGCGGATGCGTTGGCGCGTTTTCGGTTTTCGCCGAATCAACCCTGCGCAAACTTGTACATTGTCGACTATATCGCCAGAACGTCGCTGCGCCGGGTGACGGGTGCGGACAGCAACGTGGGTTATACCTGGAAATTCGACCCGTTCATGTGGTCGCGGCTCGATCGCTCCGAGGGCGCTGAAGATCTCACCCACGCGCGCTGCCGGATGGCTGCGTTGTGGGGCGGGCGATCGTCCTTGTTCCAGGATGACGTCATCGCCTACGTGAAGGCCGTTGCCCCCCCTGGCACGCTGTTCGTCGAAATACCCGAGGCCCACCATCATGTCATGGCCGACGAACCTTTGGCGCTCGTCGCATCGGTTCGCTCGATCATGGCGGCCTGGGGCCAGTGAACGCCGTAAGGCTCAGGCGGTGTTCGCCTTCAACCCGATCGGGCACGACACACCGGTGCCGCCGAGCCCGCAATACCCGTTCGGCACCTTGGCCAAGTATTGCTGGTGGTAGTCTTCGGCATAATAAAACGGTGGGGCCTCACGGATCTCGGTCGTGATCGGACCAAAACCCGCAGCCGACAGGCGCGATTGGAACACGTCTTTCAACTCGATGGCCTCGGCCAACTGCCCGGGCGTCGTCGTGTAGATGCCCGACCGATATTGTGTGCCGACGTCGTTACCTTGGCGCATACCTTGTGTCGGGTCGTGATTTTCCCAGAACGTCTTCAAGACATCGGCGAACGGCACGGTCTTCGGATCATAGGCGATCAGCACCGTTTCGTTGTGCCCGGTCTTGCCAGAGCAAACTTCATCGTACGTCGGATTGGGCGTGAAGCCGCCCTGGTAGCCGACAGCGGTCACGACAATGCCTTTCGGCATCTGCCAGAACATGCGCTCGGCGCCCCAGAAACAGCCCATGCCGACGTACACCACCTCAGTCCCGTCGGGCAGCGGGCCTTTCAACGGCCGCTTGAATATGAAATGCGACGCTGCCGTCGCAATGGGGTTTGGCCGGCCGGGAAGAGCTGCGGCGGCGTCCGGCATGTCGGATTTCTTGCGAAACGAAAACATCTGTCGGCTCCAAAGCACAAGCGCCTTGCCAACGGGCGGCGCCAATGTTCCAGATATAGGCGCATTCGCGCCGGCTGACACCCGCAGCGACGATCACGACCGACTTGCACGCTATCACGGTTCGAGGAGGCTATCATGGCCAAAGGCAGCGACACCCGCGTCTGGCGCAGTGGCGGCGCCCGTCGGATCATCCTGGCATTCACATTCCTGTTGCTGCTGCCGTTTTATGCCAGCCTCGGTCCGATGCTGTACCAGCGTATTTCGCGTGGATTCGTCGGCGACACGATCGCGCTGGCAGTGCTCGGTCTCGTGTTCACGGCATTGATGGTCTTGCTGTTGCAGCAACTGGTGCACGCGGTGCGCACACGCGTCGTCGTTGATGCACAGGCCACCACACTGACGGTCCCCGATGCCGGAACACGCGGGCCGTTGTTCCTGTTCAAATATCGATCGACGTCGATTCCGCATTCCAACGTCGCTGCCGTCGAGACGCGCAGCGAAGTTTATGGAGGCTCGCTGACGCCCATGTTGCTGACGTCGACCCGCGTGACGACCAAGAGTGGTGACCGCGTCGTGCTCGGCTATACCGACGCCAACGATCAAGAGGACCAGATACCCTACACCGAGATCGGCGCCGAGATCGCCAAGCGCGCCGGGACGACCGTCATGGATCGCGGCGTCGTGCGTCGATCTGTGCAAAGGCGCGTCATGGGGTTGGCATCGGGCGCCGACGAAAATGTTCCGCTGCCGGCCGCCGATATTGCGTCGATCAACACGGCCCATGCGCGCAATCTCCGTCTGTTGGTCGCGGCGCTGGCTGTCCTTGTGGTCGGCGGCATAACGCTCGATTTTTTCACTGCGTCGCGCACGAGTTTCGCCGAGATGGGTGCGGGCTTGAGTAAGGTCCCTCCAGCGCCGCCAAAGAAAAAGTAGACGCATATGTGGCGTATCTGGGTCGCGGCCCTGTTCTGGGGGCTCAACTGGCCCGCCGTGAAGATCATTCTCGGGACTGCTGGCCCATGGACGTTGCGCGCGGCCGGGCTCTCGGGCGGGGCTGTGCTGTTGCTCGCCTACGGACGCATGAGCGGGACATCGCTCGCAGTCCCGCGTGCCGATTGGCCGACATTGGCGATCGGTGGCGTGTTCGGTGTCGCCGGTTTCAACATCTGCGCCGTTTTCGCACAGCTTTCGATGCCGACCTCACGGGCTGCCATCCTGACGTTCACGATGCCGCTGTGGGTCGCCGTATTCAGCTGGTTGTTTCTCAACGAGACCCTCGATCGGCTGCGGCTCACCTCACTCGGGCTCGGCGCCATCGGGCTTGGACTGTTGTCGGTGCCGTTCTGGCCGCAGATCTCGCAAGGCGGAGTTCCGTTCGGGTTGGTCTACGTGCTCGGCGCGGCGATCACATGGGCTGCGGGAACGGTAATCTTGAAGCGCTGGCCGGTAGGAGCCGAACCGGTGGCGATCACAGCCTGGCAGGTCGTCGTCGCCGCCGTCGTCTGCACGGTCGGGATGCTGCTGGTCGAGCGCCCCTATCTGGACCTGTCGCGGCCCGAGGCTGCGATCGCGTTCGCCTATCACATCGCCATGCCGCAGGCGGCCGCGTATGTTTTCTGGTTCACCCTCATGGGCCGCGTCCCGGCGTCGACGGCGGCACTCGGCACGTTGCTCGTGCCAATCTTCGGCGTGGTCGGCGCCATCGCCCTGCTCGGTGACTGGCCAACGCCGCTGGACGTCGCAGGCTTGTGCCTGATCCTCGTTGCCGTCGGGCTGGACCAGGTCATTCGCGGACGACGTGGTGTCTGACCTGAAGTCGTGGTGTCTGACTTAAGGTCAGACACAGAGGGTGCTCCGGCGTGAGGGTCGGGTGCCTCAGCGCGTCGGCACGGGTTTTTCACCCCGGTAATCATAAAATCCGCGCTGCGTCTTGCGGCCGAGCCAACCAGCCTCGACGTATTTCACCAACAGCGGGCATGGGCGATACTTGCTGTCGGCCAAACCTTCGTAGAGCACCTGCATGACACTGAGGCAGGTGTCCAATCCGATGAAATCGGCGAGTTCGAGTGGTCCCATCGGGTGGTTGGCGCCGAGACGCATGGCCTTGTCGATGCTCTCGACGGTGCCGACGCCCTCGTAGAGCGTATAAACAGCCTCGTTGATCATCGGCAGCAGGATACGGTTGACGATGAAGGCCGGGAAGTCCTCGGCGACAGCGATGGTCTTGCCGAGTGACGCCACGAACTCTTTGCACTTGGCAAATGTGCCTTCTTCCGTCGCTATACCACGGATCAACTCGACCAGCTGCATCACAGGCACCGGATTCATGAAGTGAATACCGATGAAATTTTCAGGTCGATCGGTGGATGCGGCCAGACGCGTGATCGAAATCGACGACGTGTTGGACGCGACAATCGTGGTCTTTCTCAATTTCGGGCACAATTCGGCGAAGATCTTCTTTTTGAGCGCCTCGTCTTCCGTGGCGGCTTCAATGACCAGATCGCAATCGCCGAAGGCTGCGAACGTTTCAGCGAACGTGATGCGGTTCATCGCAGCCCGCATGGTCTCATCTTTGATGATACCGCGCGTGACTTGCCGGGTGAGATTTTTCTCGATGATGCCGAAGGCTTTGTCGAACGCCTCGCGTTTCAAATCGTTCACGGCCACGTCGTAGCCGGCGACGGCCACCACGTGCGCGATGCCGTTACCCATTTGCCCTGCGCCGATAACGCCGATTTTACGGAAGCTCGTCTGACCTGTCACGGCCGGGCCTTTCATGTTGGCATGTACCTCTCGCCATTCGTGGAGAGAGGGAAGTATCAGCTCTTGGCCTTGGAGACTTCAGCTGTCAGTTCGGGCAGGATCTGGAAGAGATCACCAACCAGGCCGTAGTCGGCCAC
>JANOAW010000731.1:0-2568 GCA_031411355.1 Hyphomicrobiaceae bacterium
GCTTCTCCGCGGCTGATTGGCAGATGCGTCAGGATTGTCTCGACGATCTGGTCTCCGACTGTGAGCAATGGGTGCAGTGAGGTCAGTGGATCTTGGAAAATCGCCCCGATCTGGCGCCCGCGCAGATGGCGCATTTTATCGGCTGGGAGATTATCGATGCGGGCGCCATCGAAATGAATGCTGCCGCCGGCGATGCGCCCTGGTGGATCGAGGAGGCCGATAATGGCCGTACCGGTGAGCGATTTACCGGCACCCGACTCGCCGACGACGCCGAGAATTTCGCCCGGCATCATGTCGAATGAAACGCCGTCGAGGGCCGTCAGAGCGCCTCGGCGATGATCGAACACGACGCGCAGATCACGCACAGACAGCAGCGGCTGATCCGTCATGTGGAGCCACCCCACAAGCGCGTCGATCCCGGCGCCCAAGCCACCCGATAGCTCGAGGAAAAGATCTGATCGACCGGCGGATGGCCATGCGTGCGATCGGGATATTGCGCCATCAGCCGCTCGAATTGCGCCTGCGCGCGTGCATTGTCGGCGGCTTCGTCGATGCCCGGGATGATCCGGTTCTCCATCACGAACCGACCGTCGATGATCACGGTAGAAACGTCTCGGCCATGCCCCGTCAGCATCATGGTCTGGATCGGATCTATGACTTGGCCGGAATGCGGGCGATCCAGATCGAACACGCTCACGTCAGCTGTAGCGCCAACGGCGAGCCGCCCGAGATCGCTGCGGCCCAACGCATCCGCGCCACCAATAGTCGCCGCATCGTAATAGTCCTCGCAACGAACCGCCGTGACAGTGCCGGCCGCGACCCGCGTAAGAATCATACCAACCTGCATGTTCTTGATCATGTCCGGCGGCGCCGTATCTGTGCCAAGACCAATTTTCAGTCCCATCGCACGATAGCGGCCGAAGTGGTCGATGACATTGCCGTGCCGTCCCGACACCAGCGGGCAATGCACGATGCTGCTGCCGGCATCGCGGATAATCTCGAGATCTCGACCAGGGCGCGCAATGTGCCGGCTACCGGAGACAAACGTCCCGTGCGGGAGCAGTGTGCGCTCGTTGAGAAACCCAAGACTTGCCATCCATTCAGGTGGGCTCATGCCATGCTGGGCGACGACGAGATCGTATTCGATCTTAGATTGGCACGAATGCAGGCGCACCGGCACGCGCATCTCCCGACCTGCCGTAGCCGTGCGCCGCAGTAACTCCGGCGTGCATGTTTCTATGCGGTCCGGTGCGAGCATGGTGCGGATCAGCCCACCGGCCGTGCCCTCGAAATCTCGGCAGAAATCGATCGCCGCGTCGAGCTCGGCAAGGCCGCGCAGTTCGTCATAGTACGTCTGAATGGTGCCATCGCCCTCGACCACTTGGTTGCCGGTGCGATAGCCCGGCCCGAGATAGGCGCGGATCCCGAGTTGAGCTGCGGCATCAGCCGCGTCGCTGAACTCCTCCACTGTCTCTCCCCAGGCGCGATAGAACAACGAAGCGATGGGCAGCGCCGTCGTGATGCCGTTGCGGATCAGCGCCGCGAACGCATGCTTTTTCTGGAAGGCCAGTTCCGCGCGCGTATACATCTCGCGCGGGCCAGCCTCGATGTAACTCCTCGGCCAAACGCGGCCTTTCTTCCACGCCGGCTGATTATCGAACGCCAGGATCGTCGTATCGAGATCCGACAGCGCATCGAGATCGACAAAGCCTGGCCCGATGAGCGCGTGGCCATAGTCTTCGCGCCGTGCCACCTCGCCGGGAAAATTGCGCCCGACAAAGATGATGCGGCCGTCCTCGAACACGACCTCGCCATGCTCAATCAGCTGGTGGCAGCCGTTGGCATGCCCGACGACCCATCTGCCCGTGATGAGAGTGCGTCCGGTTGGGCGCGGTTGCGCGGTTGGCATCAGGGTGCCTGCATGATTGAAACGCCGTCGCGGGCGACGACTTTTCCGGCTTTGATTACCCGGCGCTTCGCTGGACGTGTGACGATGGCCTCGGCAATGCTCTCGCCCGGCACGATAAGCAGATCGGCCTTGCAGCCTTCGGCAACACCATAACCGTCCAGCGCCATCACGCGCGCGCCCAGCGTTGTGCACACTGCGAGCGCGATCGCCATTTCATCATCGCGCCGGAAGTTGTTGCGCAGGCCGACAAACATCGCCCGCTCCAGCATGTCGGCGTTGCCGTAAGGTCCCCACGTGTCGCGAATCCCGTCCGACCCCGAGCAGACGCGGACCCCAGCCTCGACGAGTCTCTTCACCGGCGGTGCCGGCCGGCTCGCGGGCCCCGTGGTCATGATGGCGATATCGAGCGCCGCCAGCTGCGCGATCAGCGGGTCGACAAGGTCGCGATCGGGCGTTCCGAGACAGAAGGCGTGGCTGATCGTGACCTTGCCTTTCAGCCCGAGGGCGCGGGTCCGTTCACAGATGAGATCCATCGAGAACGCACCCATCTCGCCTGGCTCGTGCAGATGAATGTCGAGCGGTTTGCCGAATTTTTGCGACAGCGCGAAAATGGCGTCGAGATGGCCTTTCGGATCGCGATCAATTGCGCAGGGATCGAG
>JANOAW010000732.1:0-9298 GCA_031411355.1 Hyphomicrobiaceae bacterium
CATCGGCTGCATGGCATTGGTCAGCACCAGCACCTCGAAGCCGCGCGACAACGCATCGTCGAGCATGCCGAGGCAATCAGGATTGAGAAACGGTTCTCCGCCTGTGAAACCGATTTCACGGGTGCCGAGGTCGAGGTCGGAGATTTCGTCGAGATAAGCCGCGGCTTCGGAACGCGTGATGTATTGAAGGCGGTCGTTGCTCGGGCTGCTCTCGATATAGCAATTCTGGCAGGTGATGTTGCAGAGCGTGCCGGTGTTGATCCAGAGCGTCGTCAACCGATCGAGCCTGACGCGGGCACGTATTTCTCCCTTGGCGGTGACATCGGGGTCGGAGAATTTCTGTAATGGCCGCAAGCGGCCGGAAGGCGGCAGTAAAGCGTCCACACTCACGAAGTCTCTCCCAACCGAATTGGCCCCAACCGAATTGGCGTCGATCACACGGTCGTTGGCGCTCGCCCCGGCCAGTGACCGACGCCCCGCTGATAGCAGCGTGGGGCTTCGAATTGACACTCACGTTGCGGTTATCGCCAATTCGAAATCGTAGCCTATCACATTGCAGAGGCAATGCGTCGGCTCATGTCTTGCCGGTCGATTCGCGCCCGGTTAGGACTGGGCGTCGGCCGATCGTATGGTCGCAGTCGTGGCGTCGAAGGTCGAGTGTACGTTGTATGTCCGAGCGTCCGAAGTTTCCCGAATTCTTCGTCACTCAACCGACGCCTTGCCCCTATTTGCCAGGCCGGTTCGAGCGTAAGTTGTTCACCCACATCACGCCCGACAAGCCGCGCTCCAACATCGACGCGCTGCTGGTCAACGGCTTCCGACGCAGTCAACACATCGCGTATGTCCCCTATTGCACGAGTTGCCATGCCTGCGTGTCCGTGCGCGTCGTGGCGCGTGAATTCGAGCCCTCACGCACGCAGCGGCGCATCGCGATGCGCAATCACGATATCCGCGCCGAGCGCCGCCCGCCCGTGCCGACAGCCGAACAGTTCGCCTTGTTTCGCCAATACATCGATCGCCGCCACGCCGACGGCGGCATGTCGGACATGGGCGTGCTCGATTATGCCGGCATGGTCGAGGACACGATGGTCGACACGATGCTGGTCGAATATCGGCTGCCCAAGACCGAGCAGGACGAGCGTGGCCGCCTTGTCGGCGTGGCTTTGCAGGACCGACTGTCGGACGGCATTTCGATGGTCTACTCGTTCTTCGACCCCGAACTTGCAGATCGATCGCTCGGCACTCATATGATCATGGATGCCATCGCCAGCCTTGGGCCCAAGCACTACCTTTATCTCGGCTATTGGATCCAGCGCTCGGATAAAATGAGCTATAAGGAGCGCTTCCGGCCGCAGGAGATGTTGACGCCGCAAGGCTGGATCAGGCGCGAAATATAGACTTGGGCTGGCCTATCGGCGTCACGATCACTGGTCACGATCGCTGGTCACGAGCGCTGGCCGCGATCATGGCCGACCGAACTGTGTCGAGGAAAACATGCCTGTTCGCCCACACGCTGCAATCGAAAATGCCGGTGTCGCGCAGCCCATTGCCGCTGGTACGCGTATTGGACACGTGCATTTGAAGGTCGCAGATCTCGACCGCGCGCTCGGGTTTTATTGCGGCGTGCTCGGGTTTGAGTTGAAGCAACGGTATGGCACTCAGGCCGCCTTCATCGCAGCCGGCGACTATCATCATCACATCGGGCTCAACACGTGGGAGAGCCTCGGCGGCTCGCCGCCTGCGCCGGGGACGACAGGATTGTTTCATACGGCAATTCTGTATCCGACGCGGGCTACCTTGGCGGATGCGTTGCGCCGGCTGAATGCCGCCGGCATCGCACTCGACGGCGCCAGCGACCACGGTGTCAGCGAAGCTTTGTACCTGCGCGATCCCGACCAGAACGGCGTCGAACTCTATTGGGACAAGCCACGCGAACAATGGCCGCAGACCGAGCAGGGTGGCGTGCAAATGTTTACGAAGCGGCTGGATTTGCAGGATTTGTTGTCGGCCTGATGGCTGCTTCGCGCTCGAAGCGCGCTTTCCACTGCGTCATGGCGGCGTCGAACGCTGGGCCGTCCCAGGCGCGATGATCGCCCACGGCGTAGGCGCAGGCATTGCGGTGGTAGAGCATCGCGTTGATGCGATTGGCTGCGAAATTATCTCGCGTCGCGACAACTTTGCCAGGCGTGCCCATGACGACCGAGTTTGGTGGCACCAATGTACCCTCACGCACGAACGTGTGGCCGGCGACGATCGAGTTGGCGCCGATCACAGCGCCGTCCATGATCGTTGCACCGATGCCGATCAGGCAATTGTCCTCGATCACGCATCCATGCAGCACCACGCGATGCGTGATGGAGCAAAAATCGCCGATGCGCACCGGCAGGCGATAGCCAATGTGCACCATGACGTGGTCCTGCAAATTCGAGAAAGCGCCGATCTGGACCGACGTGTGCTCGGCGCGCACGACCGTGTACGGCCAGATGCTTGCGCCCTCGCCGGCCGAAACGGCACCGAACACGAGGGCCGTCGGGTCGACGTAGGCACACTGCGACAGATCAGGTGTCATTTGGCTTTACTCTTGCCTGCTGTCGGCTTTTTGGGAGCCGTGGCGGCCGGTGCGCTTGCCGGGGCCGGTCCATGTTCATGTCCATGATCATGGCCGCAGCCTGGTCCGTGTTGGTGTGCATGGTCGTGCGCGTGATCATGGTCATGATTGCAGCCGGGGCCGTGCACGTGGTCCCCATGATCATGTGCGTGATCATGTCCCGGCGTGCGCAGTGTTGCCGCCAATCGCTTCTCGAAAGCTGCCGATTCCGTGCGCGGCGCTGAGTCACTCTCCATGGCGAAGGCTGTGATTTCAGCCGCCAGCTGCATGTCGTCGGGGCGTCCGAAGTAGTGGCGGCGCAAGCGTCCGGCGCGATCAAACAGCAATATAGTCGGCGTGCCGCGCATCTCGTAGGCCGTCATGGTCTTGGGGATGCCATTGGGATCACCGGCATCGGCGGGCATGTCGATGCCGACCGGAAACGGCCAGCGATATTCCGCCATGAACACGTCGAGGGCGGCGGGTGACATGACGTCGTGATGCTCAAACACCGTGTGCAGCCCGATGACGGCGACTTGGCTCGGATGGAAGCGCTCGCGCAGTTTCTTGGCTTGTGGCAGGCCATGTTCAACGCAGCCTGGGCACAACATCTGGAAGGCTACGGCCACGACGACCTTGCCCTTGAGGCCGGCGAGCGTGATCGGTTCGGCGGCGCCGATCCAGCGTGAGATTTGCAGTTCAGGGGGTGTTTCGGGATTGAACATGGCGTGGCTCGCGCGAGGTGTTTTCGACAGCCTTATCGGCGAAGTCAACGGAACGCCACTGCCCACGTCGAGCATCACACTTGCGTCAGCTGTCACTTGCGCCTTGCAAAGGCTAATCCGTGCGCTTGATGGACTGACGCACGTACAGTGTCTGATCGAGCTCCTTGGCACGGAAAGTTGGTAGTAGCCAAATTCAGCTCGTTGACACCTGAGAATCTGTGTGAGATTCCAGACACATGATGTTGCTTCGGCGTCGCTCTCTCGTGCGGGCAAAACCCGGAATCGACCCGTTATGCAACTCGACGCCTCTATGCGGTCTGTCGTCGGCGCAGCTTTGCGTCACGCTCGCAGTCTTGCCCGCCGTGTTGGGCGACACGATCGCGCCAAACGCGCCTTTCGCGGCGCCGCCGACATGCGCATCCATCAGCAAGCGGCGCTTTCCCGTTCGGATCGTCGCATGTTAAGGCGTTTGGCGGAGCGTTGTCCCGACCGTTGAACAGGAAGCGTTGCGTGCCGACACGATCACATTGGTGGCTTCGTCTTTGGATTGCTGCGTTGTTGGCGCCCGGGCTCGCCATCGTCGTCGTGTTCGTCGCACTGCCGATCCTGTCGGCGCTGGCATATTCTTTTTATCAATGGAATGGCCTCGCACGCGGGTCCTTCATCGGGCTCGAGAATTTTCACACGGTGCTGTTCAAAGAGCCGTTCGCATCATGGACGATGCGTGCACTCGGCCACAACGTCATCGTTTTCGCCGCCTTGATGATGGTCCAGAACGGGCTCGCGTTCATCATCGCCTACATGTTGTTGAAGGCGCTGCCGGGACACCGGTTCCATCAGGTCGCGGTGTTTCTGCCGGTCATTCTTTCGGCCGTGATCATCGGTGCCATGTGGAAGTTGTTCCTCAATCCCATCTTCGGTCTGGTGAACTACGGATTGATCAAGATCGGCTTGCAGGCCTGGGCGCAGCCGTGGCTCGGGCAATCGTCGACGGCGCTCGGCGCGCTGATTTTTGTCAATACGTGGCATTGGGTTGGATTTCCGGCGTTGTTGTTCCTGGCCGGCATGCAGCGGATTCCGTCCGAGGTGATCGAAGCTGCCCGCATCGACGGCGCGCGTGACCTGGCTCTTATCCGGCATGTCGTCTGGCCCCTCGTCGCTCCGGCGACGACAGTGATCGTGATCCTGACCTTCATCGGCTCGTTCAACTGGTTCGAAATGCCGTACGTGATGACCGGCCTCGACGGGTCGCCGGGCGGGGCGACGGACGTGCTCGGGCTGTATTTCTATCGCACGGCGTTCGGCAACGTGACGGCCGGACTGCAGGATTTCGGGCGTGGCAACGCCTTGGCGGTGCTGATGTTTCTGCTCATCGGCAGCGTGTCTGCGGTGTGGGTGACGATTTTGCGCCGGCGCGAGGTCGAAGCGTAGTTGCGCGCTCGACCTGACGGCCGCCTCATCGGCGCTGAGTGAACAGGCGTTCCGCGGCGCCGGCGATGCCGTTCGGAAACGACAGCACAATGGCAATGATGGCGGCGCCCATCACGGCGCGCCAATACTGCGTCAATGGCAACGCAATGTCCTTTATCGTGTGGAACACGGCCGAGCCGACCAACGCGCCCCAGACGGATTGGATCCCGCCAGTCAACAACATGGCGAGAAAATCGACGGACATCGGAATCGACAACAGCGTGGGGTCGATCGAGCCTTTCGAGAAAGCATACAGGCCGCCGGCAAGGCCTGCCGCGCCGCCTGCGACCGCGAATGCCGCCAGGCGCAGGCGTGCGACGTCGAGGCCGATGGCGTCGGCGCGGACGGCGCTGTCGCGGGCAGCACGCAATGCGTAGCCGAACGGCGCATGGATGATGCGGTGCAAGGCTGCGATGGCGACCGAGACGACGCCGAGGGTCAGGTAGTAATAGACCACACGCCCTCGTGCCCAGGCCGACGGCCAGACGCCGACGACCCCATTGTCGCCGCCGGTGATTTCGACCCACTGAAATGCGATCGCATAGGTGATCTGCGCCACGGCGAGGGTCAGCATGGCGAGGTAGATGCCGGACAATCGGACGACGAAAAGCCCATAGGCCGCAGCGAATCCGGCAGCGACGAGAGGGGCTGCAAGCAGTGCCGGCAACATGCTGACGCCGAGTTTCGTCACCAGCAATCCCGCCGCGTATGCGCCGAGACCGAAGTAGGCTGCGTGGCCAAAGCTGACCACGCCACCGTTGCCGATCAGCAGTGAGAGGGAAAACGCCGCCAGAGCAAAGCACAGGATTTCGATCGCGACCTTGAGCGTGTAGGCGTCGGCTGCGAGCGGGAGGAGGATGAGGACGCCGACAGCGCCGCCGAGCCATTTGAAGGTCGGCCACGACGGGGGCTTGAGCAGCACAAAACCTTCAGGGATCGGCGTTCGTTGCGATGGCGCTTCGGGGCGACCGAGCAGCCCATGGGGTCGAAGCACGAGCACCACCGCCATGAGCAGAAACACCAGCACCAGAGTAATTTTCGGAAATACCAGGATGCCGAAGGCTTGGAGTTGGCCGATGATCACGCTCGCCAGAAACGCGCCGGGGATCGAGCCCATGCCACCGATGACGGTGACGACGAACGTTTCCGAGAGGATCGAGATATCCATCTGCGAATTGGCCGCTGATCGTGCGACCTGCAGGGCACCGCCGAAGCCGGCGAGAAACGCGCCGAGCAGCAATGTCCCCGTGAAAAGTAGTGCCTGATCGACACCGAGGGCTGCCACCATCTCGCGGTCCTGGGTCGCGGCCCGCACCAATACGCCGAAGCGCGTTTTCTGCATCAATACGTACAGTAGGCCGAGCACAATCGGCCCGATTGCAATCAGGAACAATTCGTAGGTCGGAAACATGTGCCCGAAAATTAATACCGCACCGCGCAATCCCGGCGCGCGCGGCCCGAGAATTTCCTGAGGTCCCCAAACTTTGACGACCAGGTCCTGAACGATCAGAACCACCCCGAAGGTGGCGAGGAGCTGTAACAGCTCCGGCGCGTGATAAATGCGGCGCAAAAGCCCGACTTCGATCAGGACACCGACAAACCCGACCACGACGGCTGCCAGCAGCAGCGCCAGCACGAACATGGGCAGCGTTCGGGATACGTCGAGCATGCCGGGCAGCAGCGTCACCGCCATGTACGCGCCGAGCATGTAGAGCGAGCCGTGCGCGAAGTTGACGATGCGGGTGACGCCGAAAACGATCGTCAGACCGGACGAAATGATGAACAGGGAGGAGGCACTGGCGAGCCCGTTCAGGACCTGGATGGCGATAAAAGCTGGGTCCATGAAGGCGCGATTTCCAATGACAACCTAAAGTGTCGACCGAGGTGTGCAGGGCCAAGCTGCCGCAAAGGTGCGGTGGTGGCAACCGGTGGCTGACGTCGCATCGGATCGGCTTGGCTGGAATATTGGCTTTGCTTGCCCTCTCGGGCGCACACGCCTATAGGTCCGCCCGCGTTGAACATCCGACGCGTTGCGCTCGCAGGAGCTTTGGTCCCATGGGCTTTTTTGCCGACAGTCTCAACCGCATTCAACCGTCCGCCACGATCGCGGTGTCGACGAAAGCGCGCGAGCTGAAAGCCAAAGGTCGCGACATCATCTCGCTGTCGACGGGCGAACCCGATTTTGACGTACCCCAGAACGTCAAGGACGCCATCACGGCGGCACTGCAGGACGTCAAGAAAACCAAATACACCGACGTCGACGGCATACCCGAACTGAAGGCCGCCATCGTGCGCAAATTCGCACGTGAAAACCAGCTGACCTACAAAACCAGCCAGATCAGCGTCGGCACCGGTGGCAAGCAGGTGTTGTACAACGCGCTGTTGGCGACGCTCAACCCGGGTGATGAAGTCATCATCCCGGCGCCGGCGTGGGTGTCTTACGCCGACATCGTGCTGCTCGGCGGCGGCGTGCCGAAATATGTCACCACCAAGATGGAAGACGGCTATCGGCTGCAAGCGTCGGCTCTCGATGCCGCCATTACGCCGAAGACCAAGTGGTTGCTCATGAATGCGCCGTCCAACCCGACAGGCGCCGCCTACAGCCACGCCCAGATCAAGGCGTTGACGGACGTATTGATGCAGCCGAAAAACCGTCACGTCTGGGTTCTGACCGACGACATGTACGAGCACCTGCTCTATGACGGCCATAAGTTTTCGACGCCGGCACAGGTCGAGCCGGGCTTATTCGAGCGTACGCTGACCATGAACGGCCTGTCGAAGGCCTACTGCATGACCGGACTGCGCATCGGCTATGCGGGCGGTCCTGAACCGCTGATCAAGGCGATGCTGAAACTTCAGGGTCAATGCACGTCGAATCCGACGTCCATCGTGCAGTGGGGCGCCATTGAAGCGCTCGATGGTCCGCAGGACTTCATCGAAAAGAACAATGCGGTGTTCAAGCAGCGCCGCGATCTGGTGGTCGGCATGCTCAATCAATCGAGCGGCCTGAAATGCCCGACGCCCGAAGGCGCGTTCTACGTCTATCCGTCGTGTGCCGGCGCGATCGGCAAGACCAGCAAGGGCGGCGTCAAAATCACCAATGACGAGGCCTTCGTCAGCGCGTTGTTGGAAGAAGAAGGCGTTGCCGTCGTGCACGGCGTGGCGTTCGCCGGCTCACCCGCATTCCGAATTTCTTACGCGACGGCGACCAAAGATCTCGAAGAAGCCTGCACCCGGATTCAGCGGTTCTGTGGCAATCTGCGATAAGGTGGATCAGCCTCCTTTCGGGGGCTGATCACAGCATGGGTTGAGCCGGCTGACGTTGTGCTTCATTGTCGAGCATTCGCCCTCACCGAGCTCGATGCCATGTCTTTCGATCCGAACGCGCCTGATCTCACCGTCGCCATCATCGGCACGGGTACGATGGGGCGCGGTATCATGCAGGTGGCCGCTGAAGGTGGGCTGCGCGTCGTCGCCTTCGACGAGAAACCGGGGGCTGCGGACGCGGCGAAAGCCTACATCGCCACCATGCTGCAAGGCCAGGTGGCCAAAGGCAAGCTCGACGGCGCAAAAGCCAAGGCGGCCGTCGATCGGATCAGCGTGGCGAACGCTTTGGCCGAGGTAGCGGCGGTGAATGTGGTCATCGAAGCGATCGTCGAAAATCTCGCAATCAAGCAGGCATTGTTTGCCAAGCTCGACGCCCTGTGCGCGCCAAATACCATCCTCGCCACCAACACGTCGTCGCTGCTGGTGACGGCCATCGCCGCTGGGTGCACGCGGCATCCCGAGCGCGTCGGCTGCATGCACTTTTTCAATCCTGTGCCTTTGATGAAACTGGTCGAAGTCGTACCAGGGCTCAAGACGGCGTCATGGGTGAGCGATGCCATGATGACGATCGGTCGGCGCATGACGCGTGAGCCGGTTCTGTGCACCGACAGTCCGGGGTTCATCGTCAATCATGCCGGCCGCGGCATCCGGGAAGCCGAACGCGTGCTGCTGGAAAATATCGCTGACGTTGCCGAGATCGATCGCATCATGACGGGTGCGCCGGGTCTGAAGCTCGGGCCGTACGCGCTTTTCGACATGGTGGGCCTCGATATCTCGCACGGGGTGCATGAAAGCTTTTTCCATCAGTATTATTCCGAACCGGCGTTCCAGCCCTCGACGCTCGGCACGTTGCGGGTGGCAGGCGGGCTGCTCGGCGCCAAGTCGGGTCGTGGGTGGTATCGTCACGAGGGTGGCAAACGTGTCGACCCGCCGATCACACCCACGCCGCCGAAACAGGACGTGCCCGTGTGGGTGCATCCGTCACCGTCCCATGCCGATCTGCAGGCGCCGTTGATCGCCTTGCTAAAGAAATCCGGGGCGACGGTCGAAACGGGAAATTCGCCGAGTGCGCACGCGCTACGCATCATTACGCCGATCGGCTTCGACGTCACGACGGCGATCCATGACTTGAAACTCGAACCGGAACGCACGGTCGGCGTCGACGTGCTGTTCGGGATGAAGGGACCAC
>JANOAW010000733.1:0-4620 GCA_031411355.1 Hyphomicrobiaceae bacterium
GGACAAAGCAGGTATTGAGGGAAAACCGTCCGCCGTTGGGCCGGCTACCCACCGATCATGATGGCCCGGAGCGACTTTGTGTGCGCCGGGAGACCGGCAAGAAGTAGGAGGTGCAAGTCCTCTGATGTGAAGGAGTAGCGAACCGCACTGGCCCCGAGTCATGCGCAGGTGTCCGCGCGAGGACGTCGGCGAAAGCGTTCGACAGGGGAGAGCATAGGCCAGCCATTGAGCCGCGAAACAGGTGTGTACCGGATGCCCAGGGCGTACAATGGTCGGAAAGCGAAACGGACGGGCGAGTCACACGCGAGTGCCCGCCCGATCCGGCGTGGTCAGAGACCCTGGCATGTGCAGACGCTTCTTGTTCGGGAACCGGGTGATCTCGCGAGTCGTCCGGCGGCGTTTGACACTCTGGCGGCGCAAGCTGTTGCGGCGCGGTCAGCGGGATCGAACCACGTGGGAGGTCATAGGCAAGCTCGCCGCCGACTGGCTGCCGAAACCTCAGGCGCTGCACCCTCTGCCGCAGCACCGCTTCGCCGTCAAACACTCAAGGTAAGAACCGGATGCCTAAATTGGGCCCGTCCGGGTCTGTGCGGGGGGCGACCGGCAACGGTCGTCCCTACTGCGATTCTCCACGGTCGTTTTCGACGACCGCTCTTCCCCGAAGCAGACTTGAAAAAGCGCCTTTCGCCCAAGCGAAACGGATCGGCGCTGCCTGCACCACCAGGCGCTTACACCAACTCGCCATCTGGGACGGATTGGCCGAGCAACACTCGGCCGTAGACGCCAGTCATGCGATCCCAATCGTAGAAGGCGTGGCTGGCGAGCACGTTGATCTCGCGGTGGAAGCGTTGCAGCGGCTGGTCGAGCATGAACGAGCCGGTGCCGGCGAAGTCGATCAAATCACATGCGATCTCGCGCGATTGCTTGGCGATCAGCGTGCCATTGGCGCGCACGGCTGCACGCGCTTCCATCGTGAACGGCTGACCCGCTAACGCCGTTTGCCAGATGCGATTGCACTCGGCGTCGAGCAGGGCCGCAAGTCCGCTCAGGCGGGCGTGCGCCGCCCCGATGCGAGATTGAACGGTCGCGAGTTCGGCCGCTTTGATGCCGCCATAGGAGAGTACGCGGGACTTCGTCCGCTCCGTGACGATTGCGGCGACACCTTCGGCCGCGCCAAGCATCATGGCGGCCATGTTGGGGTAGTAGAACGACAGCAGCGGAATGCGCCATAGCGGGCCGGGATTGTCGCGCGCGCCTGTCGCGGTGCCGTCAAGCATGCTGGCGGCAGCGAACGAGCGATGCGCTGGAACGCGTGCGCCATCGAGGCGTAAATCCCACGTGCCGGTCGCAGCGAGCCCCGAGATTTGCCAGTTGTTCTGACCGGGCGCCTCTGCAACAGGCAACGCAAACCGCAGCAGGGCGCCGCGCTTGCCCTCGCCGAGATCTTCGTGTGCGCCGAGCAAAATCCAATCGGCATGCGGATACCCGCTCGCCATCCGCCATTGGCCGGTGAGCTTGAAACCTTCATCGACGCGGCGCGCAAGACCGCCGGGCACGATGAAGCCCGGTGCAAACGCATTGGGTCCGCGCGACCAGAACTCATCCTGGGCTTGGCGCGGCCAGAACGCGAGTTGGTAATTGTGTTGGATGAGAATGCCGATCGTCCAGGAGGTTGCGAGGCAGCCGCGGCCGAGCCGGCGCGACACTTGCGGCGTCACTGGATACGGCAGTTCAAGCCCGCCGTAGCGCTTCGGCACGTTCAATCGCATCAAGTCAGCAGCGACGACATCGGCGATCGTCTCATCGGACAAGCGCCCAGCCTGCTCGGCCGCAGCGCCCTGCGCCGTCAGCCGCCGCGCCAGATCTTCTGCTCGCGCGATGATGTTGGCAGCGGTGATGCTGGTGTCGCTCTGGCTATGTTGACCATCTTGCATATGCTTTGCCTCTCAGGCCCGCTCTGGCGGCAAGAATGTCACGTCATAGGCTTCCGCGATGCGCACCACGTCGCGCGTCGAGCCGACATTGTGCAGCGCGCAGAAGAGATCGAACAGCTTGCCGGTCGGCGCCACCCAGAACAGCGCCGTGACGATGCGGCCTGAGTTGTTGAAGATGCCATGCGGGATGCCGCGCGGCATGCGCACCAGATCGCCCGTCCGCGCCTGCTTGTGCTGTCCGTCGAGCACGAGATCGAAGGCGCCGTCGAGCAGATAAATGTATTCGTCTTGATGTGTGTGGATGTGCGGCGGCACGAAGCTTTCGATCGGGAATGTCGCGTGCCAGGCGAAACTATCGGCCGTCATCTGCTTTGGCACATAGGTCTGCCCGAGCACGTTCCACATGATGCCGTCTAGACCATCACGCGCCGGCGTGACGGCTGGTTTTTCGCGCCTCATGGCTTTCGTGGCTCCGGCTGGCTCAAGGCAGCAAGCGTCGTCTTTTGTACGGGATTGGCGGAATAAAAGATCGGCCGCCAGTTCTTCCGTTCGGCAGCAAGATCCTGCTCGTCCCAGTAGCCAATCAACACACCACCTTGCCCGATGCGCTGCTGCACGAGCGTCGCCTCGATCATGGCATCGGAGACGGTGGCCCTTTGGCGCGGCCGACGCGCCCATGCGAACAAGGCCGCCTCTAAACGGTCGCGCACATCAGCAAGGGCCGGATCGTCGCCACGGTCGATGAACTCGCTCGGATCGGTTTCAAGATCGTACAGCATCGGCCGATAGTTTTCCGCCAACACGTATTTATAGCGGCCATCGAATATCATGCGCAGCCAGCAGTCGATCGGCTTCGCGTCGAGTTCGATGCGTGCATCCTGGAACGAGAAATCCACTTCGCTGACAGCGTAGCGTCGCCAGTCCGTCAGCGTCTCGCCGCGCAACAGCGGCAGGAGCGAGCGGCCGTCCATGATGTGTGGAACGCTGGCGCCATTGTAGGCGTCGAGGAACGTCGGCGCGAGGTCGATCGCTTCGACGAGAGCGTCGGTTGCCTTGCCGCGCGTCGCGTCCGCGCGCGTGTCAGGATCAACGATGATCAGCGGCACCCGCACACTCGCCTCGTGGAACAGTTCCTTCTCGCCCATCCAATGATCGCCGAGATAGTCGCCGTGATCCGAGGTGAACACGATCATGGTCTTGGCAGTCAGGCCCTGCGCGTCGAGGAAGCGAAGGAGCACGCCCATCTGATCGTCGATCTGTTTGATGAGCCCCATGTAGGCCGGCATGACGGCATCGCGCACCTCGTCGCGTGCAAAACTCCGGGACACCTTATGGTTCATGAAGGCGCGATAAACCGGATGCGGATCAGTCCGCTCGCGCTCGTCGCGCACGACCGGCAGTGCATCCGACGGCGTGTACATCGAGGCGTAGGGATCGGAAACGATGTAGGGCCAGTGCGGCTTGATGTAGGAGACATGCAGCACCCACGGCTGCTCCCCGGCCTCGCGCATGAAGTCCATGGCGCGACGCGTCACGTACGGTGTTTCCGCGTGTTCATCGGGAATGCGCGCCGGGCGGTTCGAATGCTTCAGAAACCAGCCCGACAGGATCTCGCCGTTGTCGCCCTCGGCCGCGTTCACCCAGCTTTCCCAGGGGTTGTCGCCGCCGAAACCCTGTTCGCGCAGGTAGTCGTTGTAGCGCGGGCTCGGGTCGTGGCCGGACGTCGGATGAATGCCATCGTCGCGCTCATAGGGCTCAAAGCCACATTCGGTGATGCGCACGCCGATGTCGGAGTTCGGATCGATACCGAGCCGGGCCATGCCGTGGCTGTCGGCACGCATGTGCGTCTTGCCGACCAGCACCGAGCGCACGCCATAGGGGCGCAGGTGATCGCCGATTGTCATTTCGCCGGCCTTCAGCGGCACGAAGTTCCAGCTCGCGCCATGCGACTGCATATAGCGGCCCGTATAGAAACTCATGCGCGAGGGGCCGCACACCGGAGACTGAACATAGGCGCGATCGAAGCGGGCGCCACGCGCCGCAAGCGGTTCGATATTGGGTGTGTGCAGGCGCGGATGACCGTAGCAGGACAGATAGTCCCACCGGAGCTGGTCACACATGATGAAGAGGATATTGCGGACTGTGCCCACGGCCTCGTGTCCTCGCTCCGTGCCTCGTTGAACTTGCGCGTTTGACCGTCGAGAGGTTAGCTGCAGGAGCGATACGCACAAGGCTGCATTCGAGCAATGGCGATGCCCTCTGGTTATCGGGATGCCAATACGGAATGGGCGGCGCGTGAGCACGCACCATCTGCTGCGGCCTGGCGGTTCGTCCTGTTCGCGGCGTTCGCGGCGGGCGCATGGTGGCGGGTTGCGGCGTCTGTTGTGGCGGCACCGGTCGGGGCTCGGGCATCAGCAAGCACGGTCGCTTTCGGAGGTATTGCGTCGGAACTGTCGACCGTGTCAGCTTGCGTGACGAGGCGCTGCTCGGGCGGACGGTTTTGGATCACTTCGACGGTCAGAGAAGTTGTGAGCGTCGAGAGTTACCCAGGCCGTGTAAAAACGCCGTCCGTCATCCAAAATCGGCCATCCGCCCTGTCGATCGGGCCATGAACCGCTCGCAGGACCATATTCTTTGTAGTTTCGATCCGCAGTCAATCCTCGCTGATCCCTGAGCATCCTGAGCA
>JANOAW010000734.1:0-5190 GCA_031411355.1 Hyphomicrobiaceae bacterium
GAGCCGTCCATCCGCAGCGATCCGCGCGATCGTCACGCCGGCGCCGATCGTCGCGCCACCATCGTCACGCCACGTGATCATGCCGAGACGGGGATCTTGCGGCAACGCTCGAACGGGGCCGCGCGCGAGGCCATGGCGACGACGATCGAGAAGATCGGTGCCGCCAGCAAGCCATTCCTGCGTCATGTCGGTGTACAAGGTCATGGCTCACGCCCTCCGTCGCGCGTCGAGCCCGGCCAGCAGTCGGTCGGGACGGATCGGTGCCTCGTACGGCCTGAAGCCGGTGGCATCGAACACCGCATTGGCGATGGCGGCCGCCACAGGCAACGTCGCGATCTCGCCGATGCCGACGGCGCCACCCGGCACATGTTCGAAGCCCGCTTCGTCGAAATGCACGTGAATTTCGGGCGTGTCGGCGATACCGGGTATGCGATAGTCATCGAGTGTCGACGTCAGCACGTTGCCATTCGCCGGATCGTATTCACGCCCCTCGTACAAGGCATAACCGATGCCCTGGATGATCGATCCTTCGGCTTGATTTTCAGCCAGGCGCCGCACGTGAGGCTTGCCGACCGTGAGGCCGGAATAAAATCGTACGACCCGTGTTTTGCCGAGCCACGTGTCGATTTCCACTTCTGCGATCTGCACCGCGCCCGCGACGCCTCGCCCGGTGTCGATGTGGCCGAAATTCCGCAACAGCCAATCGAAAGCCGTTCCGATGAATCCGACGGCCTTCAGGGGATGCGGTGCGTCCGGATTGATCCGCGCACTGTCCGCAGGTCGGCCGGTCTTGATACGCAGATCGCTTGACGCGGCAATCAACGCTGACCAGGGCACATTGTCACCAACGCCACCGCGCGGCCCCGGCCGCAGGCGCATCTTGAGCATCTCCGCTGCAGCCATCACGGCCGGCACCAGTGACGCCGTCGACCGGCTGCCCGCGGCCATCGGCCCCGTCGGAAGATCGGAGCGCCCCATGTCGACCTCGACGACCGCAGCCGGCACCGAGAAAGCCGAAGCCACCGTTTCGGCCAATACAGTGCGCGACCCTTGCCCAATGTCCTGCGTTCCACAGGCAACGAACACCTTGCCACGGCGTACCCCGATCTCGACCTCTGTATTGCCCTGGACAAAATACAGCCAGTTGCCCGCAGCGACCCCGACCCCGCGCCGATAGCGGCCAGCATCTCGGGTGCCTCGCCGGCGCCACACGTCCAGGCCTTTGGCCCAGGTATAAAGCCGTTGGCGGTTCGGGTCGGCATCCCACTTCTGCCTGAGCTCGATCGGGTCGATCGCGAGTTTGATTGCGGCGTCGTCGATCGCCTGTTCAAGCGCGAAACACAGCGGCGGCCCACCGGGCGCACGAAACGGCGCGCCCGGCGGCGTGTTTGTCACCACGTCCCAATCCATCAATTCTTTTGATCGGGCCGTGTAAACGAGGCGCGCCAACCCCGACACGGTCGAGTTGATGGCGACACCTGCATTCGAATGCGTCCGCACCGACAGTGCCTCGAGCGCGCCGTCCTTCGCAGCCAGCAGTTTGATCTCGATCGCCGTTGCGGGTCGATGCCCCGCGACCGACAATTCCTCTGCCCGATCGTACGCGATACGCACCGGTCGGCCGGCTGCTTTCGAAAGCCCGAGTGCGATCTGACCTTCGATGCCGAAACTCACTTTTGATCCGAACCCGCCTCCCACATGATCGGCATGCACAGTCACGGCCTTGACCCCGGCAGCCTTGGCAATCTGTCCGGCGGCGAACTGAATAGCCTGCGACGACAGGTGTGCAACGACGGCGCTCGCTCCATGGTCGACGACGGCGGCATGTGGCTCGAGGCACGTGTGGCTCTGACCCGCGGTGTGATAGACACCAGTGATCAACAAAGCATCACGACGCGCAGCCGCCGCGGCCAAGTCGGCTTTGGCGCGGCTTCTGGACAGCGAGAACGCCGATGCCGGTCCGCGCCGATTGCCGCTCCAGGGCATCGGCAAAGCCGGCCCCTCGGCACTGTTGGGCGCCGGTTTGAACAAGCCGGGATAAAGCTTCGGGCTATCCGACCGCAGCGCCGCGGCGGCCGACGCGAGCACGAACTTGGGCGCATAAGCGACGCGAATGGCGGCCAGTCCCGCGTCCGCACTGGCCCGATCGACGGCGGCGACGGCGGCGACCGCTTGCCCGACATGCCTGACGATCTTGTCGCGACCGAGCAGGGATATCGCCGCTTTGACGCCGGTGACAGACATGGCCGGGATGACGTCGAGCGATGTGACGTCGGCGTGGCCGTGAGGCGAGCGCAGAACCAAGCCGAACAGTTGCCCCTCTTCCACCTTGTCGACGGTAAACTTGGCGGCGCCGGTCACTTTTTCGCGCGCCTCGTACCGCGGCGACACGAGCGAGGCCGCGTCATGGCGACCTTCACATGCAGCCGCCACCGCGCGGTAGATGCCAGGATAAGCCCCGCACCGGCACAGATGCCCTGCGAGCGCTGCACCGATGTCTGACTCGGTCGGTCTGGCCGTGCCGCGCGATTTGCGCCAACTGTCATGAAAAGCCGCGGCTGCGACGACGAAACCCGGCGTGCAGAAGCCGCACTGGAGCGCATCTTCGGCCATGAACGCCATTTGCACGGGATGCAGTCCGCTGGCACCTAGTCCTTCGATCGTCACCACCGATGTGCCACGCGCATGTGCGACCGGCATCAGGCAGCTGACGACCGCGTGGCCGTCGACTTGCACCGTGCACGCACCACACACGCCGGTGCCGCATGCCAATTTCGTACCCGTCGCCCCGGCATGATCACGGATGATATCTATAAGCGGTGTTTCCGGTGCGACGTCGACTGAGAGCGGCATGCCGTTGAGCGTGAACGTGACCATGCGCCGGATTTCCTTGTGGTGCGTCGCGACACCCCCACAACTCCTTTGAAGCGTTGGTCGATCCAAATCAACCGATAAGAATCCCGCGATCAAGCTTCAAATCACTCGGCTTCCGGGTCGCAGGCCTGTACGTTGGCGACCAGGCGCGCGAGCAGAACAAGCGCATCGGCCATGGCCAGCGCGTAAAGATTCTCGGTGCCGGCGCGACGAGCCGACACCAGATTGGCATCACGGAGAACCTTCAAATGATGCGAAACGGCGGGTCGCGACAGCGCCATGCGGCCGGTGATTTCGGTTACGTTCATTTCGTCGGTTTCAGCCAGCATCACGATGATCTGTTGTCGCGCAGGCTCCCCGAGCGCTTGAAACACGGGCGTGCACGTAGCAAGCGTCTTGGCGATGTGTCTGATCGAAACGCCCGCTGACTTCGGCATACGCACACTCTGACGGTCAGATCAGCGATCCCGCGATGGACCGCGAGAAGCCCCGAAATTCGGCGATCACCACACCTGTGTCGCAGCGCACCGTGACATCGTAGATGCCGGATCGCTCAGCACGCTGCCGTTCATTCGCCTCAGCACACAGGCGCATGCCGATCCGACCCGGGGCAACAAAGGCGATTGAGCATTGCTGCGCCACCGTGCGTTGGCCATAGCTATTACACGCATAGGCGAATGCACTGTCGGCGAGCATGAAGATGTAACCGCCATGGCACAGGCCATGCCCGTTGGTCATCTCAGGCGTCACCGTCATCGACAGGCGGGCGTGACCCGAGGCAATAAGATCGACATGCATGTCGAGGTGCTTGCACGCTCGATCGTCCGCCCACATAGCGTCCGCCGCACGCCGCGCGATGTCCAGGCTCTCGTCGCTCATGAGGGGCGTCCGGTGAATTTTGGCGCCCGTTTTTCGAGAAACGCCAGCGTGCCCTCGCGACTGTCCGGTTCGGCCGCGAGCCGCACTTGCAGATCGCGCTCGAGATCGAGCTGTTGGCGCAGAGAATTGCCCTCGGCCGCGTGCAGAGCTTGCTTGATCGCAGCATAAGCACGCGTTGGGCCGTTGGCGAGCCGATGGGTCAGAGCCTTGGCTTCGTCGAGCAGTTTGTCATCATCGACCACCTGCCAGATCAGACCGTACTGCTGTGCCTGCTCAGCCGTGATGGCATCGGCGAGCAGCGCCAGTGCACGCGCACGAGCTGGCCCGACGAGGCGCGGCAGAAACCACGTGCCGCCGGCATCAGGCACAAGCGCGATCTTCGAAAACGGCTGCAGGAACTTGGCCGACCGGCCGGCGAGGACGATATCGCAACCGAGCGCGATGTTGAGCCCCGCGCCGGCTGCTATACCGTTGACGGCGCAAACCACCGGCATGCGCAGGTGCGCGATCCGCAGGATGATCGGGTTATAAAGTCGGTCGAGGGTATCTTTCGTATTGCCGCCGCCACCGGCCCGGGCAGCCGACAGGTCCTGTCCAGCCGTAAACGCGCGACCGTTGGCCGTAATCAAAACCGCGCGACACGAGACGTCTGCGTCGGCCGCGTCGAGCGCCGCCTGGATGTCGAGGTTCATGCGCTCCGTAAACGCATTCAGCTTCTCTGGTCGGTTGAGCGTGACGATCGAATATCCGTCGGCTTTGGTGACGAGGATCTGCTGGTCCATGGCTCAGGCCTCCGCTGGGGTGGTCGATGTTCCCTGTTTCCCGCGCCCGCGCAATCGCAAAATACTTGAGGCCCAAACGCAAAATGGCGCCGCTCCTCGCGGACCCGGCACCAAGGCGATCAGGCGACTTTCCAGCTGACGCGATCAGTTCGCCTGTCCACCAGCGGTAGCCTTGTCGGCCGCACCCTCTGAGTAGCTGTTCTTCTTCTGCGAATGCGTCAACGTGCGCTCGAAGAACACGTCGCTGTCGCCCGGCATCAAAGTCGGATTGCACTGCGGCGCACAGTTGTAGCTCCAGCGCTCCGTCGATTTATAGACATTGACCACCCGCATTTCGTCGCGACGAACGATGACGCGCTGATCCTGGATCACCTTGCGCTCGGCATCGAGCGCGATGATGTTGGTGATGCCGAATGACTTGCCGGTGATGACGAGTAGATTGCCGGCCTGAATGGCGACGTCGGCGATCGACGGGTTGCCGATGATCACTTCAGCGGCCGGCCGCGGCAGTTGGAGCAACTGCGATTGGTCGAATTTGACGATCAGATCGTCGGCAGAAGCTTGGTTGGTCGCCAGCGCGATACTGGCGGCGAGCGTGAAGCCAGCGACTTTGGCGGCCAGTCGCAACGAACGCGAAAGCGGAAATGTCATTGGC
>JANOAW010000735.1:0-8814 GCA_031411355.1 Hyphomicrobiaceae bacterium
CTCAGCGGCGAGATGGTGGTGTTGTCGTCGGGACCGGCGGCTCAGGCGATCGTCGCCTCGTGTGCCATACCGGCCGCATTCCCATCGGTCGCCGTCGGCAAACGGCATTTGGCCGATGGCGGTCTGGTCAGCAATACGCCCATCAAGCTTGCGCGCGACCTCGGCGCGACCCGGCTGATCATATTGCCGACAGGACACGCGTGCGGTTTGCGCGCTCCCCCGACCGGCGCCATTTCGAGTGCGCTGCACGGACTGACGTTGCTGGTCGCGAGCCAGATCGTGAAGGAGCTTGAAGCGTTGGACGCCGGCTGCGATTATCACGTCGTGCCGTCACTGTGTCCGCTCGGATCGTCCGCTTACGACTTCACGCACACACGCACGCTGATCGATCGGGCCGAAATCCAGACGCGCGATTGGCTGCTGTCGGGTGGTCTCGACCGCTGCGATATTCCCGACGCGCTGCGGCCGCACAGTCACCACTGACAGCGCCGCGACGTCGACACCTGATCAACCGCGCAACGCCGCCTCGACGTCCGCGATCATGCGTGCGGCGGTGGTGTCGTCGAGGTCTGCCTGCGGTGGGCGCATGATGCGCCAGGCCGGATCGTTCTTCTGGTGCGCGATCATGGTTTTGACCGACGGCAGAACAGGATAGCGGACAATAGCCTCGACGACCGGCCGAATCCGCGCATCGTCGCGGCCCTCGCGCGCGGCGCCGACGAGCATGCGAGGGGCGAAATTGGCCAGGCCGCAGATCGAACCAGACCCGCCCATGCGAACAGCCTTGGCGAGATCGCGTTCGTCGCCGACGAGGATCATCAAATCACTGTGCTGTTCGAGAAGAGCCGCGGTGTTGGCCCATGTCGCCGAGCTGTCTTTGACGCCGACCACGACGCCCGGAAATTCACGTTTCAACCGGCCGATCAAGCCGATGGACAGCGGTACGCCAGTTACGCTTGGCAGGTGGTAGGCGAACATGTCGCGCGCCTTGGCGCCGAGGCGATGAAACAGATGCGCGAACCAACGAAACAGCGCCTCCTCGCCAATCTCGCGGAAATAGAACGGCGGGGTGAGCAGCAACCCGCGAAAGCCGAGGTCGTAAGCCTGGGTCGCCTGATCGGCCGCATCCTCGATGCTCGAGGCCACGACCGAGGTGAGCAGCTGGTCCGGCCGAATGCCCGCTTTCAGCATCGCCTCGAACACCGTGGTACGGGTCTTCAGCCCGACCGATGCACCCTCGCCCGTGGTGCCGAAAAGCGTGATGCTGTCACAGCCTTCGGCAAGGCACCATGCGCCGTGATCGATGAGGCGCGGGATATCGAGGTTGCCGGCGCGGTCGAACGGCGTCGAGATGGCGACGCTGAGGCCGAAGCGAGAGGGTGACATGACTGCTCCGAGTGTGCGCTGGGCGCCGACGTGTATGTCGTCCATTGGGCTGTGTCGGCAGACGTCGTCAACAGGTGCGGTGCGCCCGAGCCACGGCCATTATGTGACCCGCGCCGTCGACAGGCGGCGGCGTGCGTCGACGACATCGCGATCCATCTGGGCGATGAGGGCCGGCATGGCGTCGAATTTCTGATCGCCGCGCAGGTGTGCGATGAACTCGACGGAAATCTGCCGGCTGTAGAGATCGCCGTCGAAATCGAACAGGAAGGTTTCGAGCACGGGCGCGCCATTGTCAAAGGTCGGGCGCGTGCCGAGATAGGCCGCGCCGTCGTGGACCTCGCCGTCGACAT
The DNA here is from genome assembly GCA_031411355.1 of Hyphomicrobiaceae bacterium. Classification (GTDB taxonomy): domain Bacteria; phylum Pseudomonadota; class Alphaproteobacteria; order Rhizobiales; family Hyphomicrobiaceae; genus JABFRJ01. Next base: position 1,737 of record JANOAW010000735.1, read on the forward strand.
GGACACGGGCGGCGTAAATGCCGTGGGCCAGCGAAACACCTGGCGGCAAGGTGATGTTGGCTGTTGGATACCCCATGCCAGTGCCGCGCTTGGCGCCGCCCGTTACAACACCCGTGATGCGCCACCACCGTCCGAGCATGCGGGCTGCCTCGTCGACGCGACCGGCCGACAAGGCGCGTCGAACGGCGGTCGAGGAAATGGCATGGTCACCGTCCGTAACGGGATCGACGACGGTGACACCGAACCCGAGTCTTCGACCAGCCGCGACGAGCGTCACAGGCGATCCGCCGCGTGCCGAGCCGAAGTGGAAGTCGTAGCCGACGATCACGTGCCGCACGCCAAGCGCGCGCACCAGGACGGTCTCGATGAACGCCTCGGCCGAAAGTGTCGAAAGCGCGCGGTCGAAGGCAAGAACAACCGCAACGTCGCAGCCGTAGTGTTCGAGCAGGGCGAGTTTGTCGGCAAACCCGGTCAACTGAAAATGGGGAAGATCGGGTTGAAAAAGCGCGCGCGGATGCGGATCGAAGATCATGACGCCGCCCGGTCCGACGGGTTCGACAGCGGCGATCGCGCGCGCTTGAGCAAGCAAGGCTTGATGGCCACGGTGGACGCCATCGAAGTTGCCGATTGCAAGCACCGCCCGGCGCGCTGCCGCGGGAACGTTCGTGTAACCTCGCACCACCAGCATCGTCGACGTCGGTCCTTCGATTGCGATCAGTCCTGCAGTCGGTCGAGACGTCGAACAGATGGCACGTCAGGCACGACGATCAAGCATCTTGTAGCTGAACGATCCGCGTTCACGGCCGGGATTTCGTCGGCGTGGCTTTCGCATGGCCCAATTTCGAGATGGCGTGTCGACCCAGCGCGAGGCTGACCATCTTCGTCTCCATGTAGAAATCGAAGGAATAGTCGCCGCCGTCTCGCCCGATGCCGGACGCCTTCATGCCGCCGAACGGAGTTGGCAGGTGGCGCACGTTTTCCGAGTTGATCCAGATCATGCCGGCTTCGAGCGCATCGGCGACGCGCAAGCCGCGACCGATATCGCCGGTCCAAACGTAACCCGCCAGGCCGTAGGCAACGCCGTTGGCGATGCGCACCGCGTCGGCCTCGTCCTTAAACGGCACGACGGTCAGCACGGGGCCGAAAATCTCCTCCTGTGCGACCCGGCTGTCCGGCCTGGCAGATGCGAACAACGTGGGTTGGACGTAATGGCCGCCGCCCGGTCCCGCATGCGTGGCGCCGCCAGCTAGGATCGAGACGCCCTCGTCACGGGCGATGTCGAAAAAAGAGCATACCTTGTCGAGATGGCGCTGATGAATAAGGGGGCCGACTTCGGTCGCTGGATCCAGGGGATGTCCGACCACGAGAGCGCGGACGCGCTCGGCGATCCTGGCCGTGAAACGATCGGCGATGCTCTCTTGGACCAGCAGACGTGACGATGACGTGCAGCGCTCCCCGTTGAGGGAGTAGATCATGAACACCACCGCATCCAGCGCGCGCTCGAGATCGGCGTCGTTGAAGACGATGACGGGATTTTTGCCGCCGAGTTCGAAGTGCACGCGTTTCAGTGTTGCGGCGCCCTGGCGCATGATGGCCGACCCGGTCGATGTTTCGCCGACGAAGCCGATGGCCTTGATGTCGGGATGTTCGGTCAGAGCCTTCCCGGCCTCTTCACCGATCCCGTGCACGGTGTTGAGGACGCCCGGCGGCAATCCCGCCTCGAGGCAGATGCGGGCCAGCATGTCAGCGCTCGCCGGCGACCACTCCGCCGGCTTGTGCACGACAGTACACCCGGCAGCCAATGCCGGCGCGATCTTCCAGGTCGACAGCATAAACGGGGTATTCCAAGGCGTGATGACGCCAACGGGGCCGATCGGCACGCGTGTCGTCACGTTCCAATGATCGGCACTCGGCAGATTGACACCGTCCCGCGCACCAGCTGCGCGATCGGCGAAAAAGCGGAAGTTTTCAGCGCCCCGGACGGCGGCCTTGGCCATGAACCGGTACGGCTGCCCCGTGTCCCAACACTCCATCACGGCGATGTCGTCGGCCTGTGCCTCGATGCGGTCGGCGATGCTGTGGAGGATGGCGCGGCGCTTTTCCGGCGCCAGGGCAGCCCAAGCCTTGAAAGCTGATTTGGCGGCCGCTGCGGCGGCGTCGATATCATCGGCTGTGCCGCGTGCGACGTTGGCGATCAGCGATCGATCGACGGGCGAGTGGGTTTCGAAGCTTTCCCGGCTTTCGGTCCGCCGGCCCGCGATGAGGTGCCCGATGCCCGCGGTCCGAAGCTTCGCGAGCGTCGGCGCCAGCCGGGCGACGTTGTCTTCGATTGTCACGGATCCGGTCGGCGCGGCCATGCTTCAACTCCCACATCGATGCGCGACCGTAATCCGAAACGTCGATGCGAGAAAGCACGCAGCGTCGTGCGTGATCCATCGCCGTCCATCCAGCGGTTATTTCTTCTTGGCGGCTTTTTGCGTAAGGGTCGAAGCTGCCACCGACTTTGCGGCAGGGCTCGCCTTGGGGTCGTGCAGGACCTTGCCGGCTTTCGAGGCGACGGCCTTGCTGGTCTCTTCGGTTTTGCTCTTCGTCTGTGTCAGCGCAGACGCGGCAACGGCGCGCTCGTCGGGGCTCGACGATTTGTTCTTGAGCACTTTTGCGGCGGCTGATGCAACTTTTTTGCCGGTGATTTCGGTTTTCGCCATGGCGTCTCTCCTCGTGGCGCGGCCGTCACGCATGGACGGCTCGGCGCGCTTTGAATGTGATATGATTCGGCCGAAATCGTCAGTGGGGGCACGCGAACCGATGCAACTATGCACGGCCGTTTTGATCATTCGGCTTCGACGTTGCGCTTGAATGTCGACGTGGCGCTTGATTCACGTCTCGTGACATCGCACAGCAAGCCGCCATGCTTCGGATCACAGAACTCAGGCTGCCACTCGATCATCCGCCCGACGCGCTGCGTGCGGCAGTGATCGCGCGTCTCGGCCTTGAGCCGCGGCTCGTCGGTGCCGTCAGCGTGTTTCGCCGCGGCTATGATGCCCGCAAACGGCACGCGATCATGCTGGTCTATACCGTCGATGTCGCCGTCGCTGCTGATGTGGCGGCGCGCGCCTTGATCGACCACGCAGCCGACCGCAACATCACGGCGACGCCAGATACGAGTTATCCGCTCATTGCGAGGGCACCGGCGGGGCACACGCGACCGCGGCCGGTTGTCGTCGGCACCGGGCCGTGTGGATTGTTCGCGGCTCTGGTCCTGGCGGAAATGGGCTATCGTCCGATCGTGCTCGAGCGCGGCAAAATCGTGCGCGAACGCACCAAAGACACGTGGGGTTTGTGGCGCCGCTCGCACCTCGACCCTGAATCCAACGTGCAATATGGCGAAGGCGGTGCCGGCACGTTTTCGGATGGCAAACTCTATTCGGGTATCTCGGAGCCCGAACGCTATCGCCGCAAGGTGCTGACCGAATTTGCCGCGGCAGGTGCGCCGGACGAAATCCTGTACCTGTCAAAGCCGCACGTGGGCACATTCCGTCTGGTGACCATGGTCGAGGCCATCCGCGCCAAGATCGAGGCGCTCGGCGGAGACTATCGGTTCGGCACGCGGGTGACCGATTTCAACATCGAGACCCGTCCCGACGGCGTTCGCCACATGCGCGGTGTCGTCGTGCAGACCGGCGAAACGATCCGCACCGACATGGTGGTGCTCGCCATCGGCCACAGCGCGCGCGACACGTTCGAGGCGATTCATGCTTGCGGCATCTTTGTCGAGCCGAAGCCATTTTCGATTGGTGTGCGCATCGAGCACCCGCAGCGAATGGTCGACAAGGCCCGGTTCGGTGCCTTCGCGGGGCATCCGCTGCTTGGGGCTGCCGATTATAAACTCGTGCATCACTGCAAGACGGTGCCCGGTCGAAGTGTGTATTCGTTCTGCATGTGCCCCGGCGGCAAGGTCGTCGCGGCGACGTCGGAGGAAGGCTGCGTCGCGACCAATGGCATGAGCCAATACAGCCGCGCTGAATTCAACGCCAATGCCGGGCTCGTCGTCGGTGTTACGCCCGAGGTGGACTTTCCGTCAGGCCCCCTCGCCGGGATCGACCTACAGCGGCTAATCGAGCGCGCGGCCTTCACGTCAGGCGGCGGCGATTATCGCGCACCCGCGCAACGTGTCGGCGATTTCCTCGCCAACCGTGCATCGACCAGCCTCGGCGCCGTCACTTCCTCGTACAAGCCAGGGGTCACGCCGACCGATCTCGCGACGTGCCTGCCAGATTTCGTCATCGCCGCATTTCGGGAAGCTTTGCCCGCGCTCGACCGGCAGATGCCCGGGTTTGCAGATCCGGACGCGGTTATGACCGGGGTTGAAACACGAACATCCTCACCCCTGCGGATCCGGCGCGGGAAGGATGGCCAAAGTATCAACACGCTCGGGCTGTTTCCTGCGGGCGAAGGGGCGGGCTATGCAGGCGGCATCTTGTCCGCTGGCGTCGACGGCATCAAGGCGGCGGAAGCCGTTGCACGCGCTTTGGGAGACGTGACATGATGTTGATGAAACCGGCCAATCGGCGCGTCGTGGATGCGGCTCGTGCTGCTGGGCTCGCCATCGAGATCAAGACGTTCGCGCAGTCCACGCGGACCGCGCAAGAGGCCGCGGCGGCTTGTGGATGTGACGTCGGGCAAATCGTCAAGTCGATGGTTTTCCAGGGCAAAGCCACCGGTTCGGCGGTCCTTCTGCTCGTCTCTGGCGTCAACCGGGTCGATGAGAAATCGATCGCCGCCGTGATCGGGGAAACGCTGAAGCGACCTGATGCCCACGTCGTGCGCACGTTGACCGGCTTCGCCATCGGCGGGATACCGCCCCTCGGCCACGTCACTCCCATGAAAACCTTCTTCGACGACGCACTCCTGTCTTACGACGTCGTGTGGGCGGCGGCTGGCACGCCGGAAAGCGTGTTTTCGGTCGAACCGCAGGCGCTTGCGACGGCGACTGGCGCACAAGTGATCGGCCTCGCCTGATGCCCAGGTCGAGCTGCGCGTGACGATCCGTCCTGGCTGACCAGGGCAGATACTCGTGCTCCCCTCGCGTGAACGACGGGGGCACCGATGGCATCACTCTGGATACTCTTCACCATGCTCGCGGCCGGCGGGCAGACGTTGCGCAACGCGCTGCAACGCGAGTTGACGCAGACGCTTGGCGTCGTCGGCGCAACGCATGTGCGCTTTCTCTACGGTCTGCCGTTCGGCATTCTGTTTTGTGCCCTCGTCTTGCTGATCAGTCGGGCCGCTGTTCCGGTCCCGACGTCGTTCATGCTGCTGTGGTGCGCGATCGGCGCGGTATCCCAGATCGTCGCGACCGGTTTGCTGCTGTCGGCGATGCGTGAAAAATCGTTTGTCGTGGTCACGGCTTTGTCCAAGACGGAGCCGGTCCATGTCGCCATTTTCGGCATGGTGGTCCTTGGCGATCAAGTGACGCCATGGCTGGCTTTGGCGATCACGCTTGCGACCGTCGGTGTGATGCTGATGTCGTGGCCGTCTGACATGTCGACATTCGCCGCACGGCCCGTGTGCCTCGGGCTGATTTCGGCAAGTTTTTTCGCCATGTCGGCAATCGGGTTCAGGCGTGCCATCCTCGCGCTTGGCGGCCAGAATTTCATGGTCGACGCATCCACCACCCTGGTCATTGGCCTGGCCATGCAGGTCACACTTCTGACCACTTATCTCGTGCTGTGCGACCGTTCGACATTGTCTGCCCTGTTGCGGGCATGGCGGCCTTCGGTGAAGGCGGGCTTCATGGGTGCCTTCGCGTCGCAGATGTGGTTTGCTGCCTTCGCAATTCAATCGGCGGCGATGGTGAGAACGCTCGCCCTCGTCGAGATCCTGTTTGCGCAGGCAGTCTCACGCAATATATTTCGTCAATCGATGACACGCCGGGAGGCGATTGGCATAAGCCTGATCGTCTCCGGCGTGCTCATCATTCTGAACCTATGATCTGCAACTCGGGTCGATATTGACATTCCCGGCACTCACATACCAGGTCCGTCGACAGTCTGCAGCGGAGAGTTCGGAAGCAGCGGACCTGCCGACGCAGGAATAGAAAGCGTCAGCAAACCGACAGACAAAAGCGTCGCGAGAAGCGTTTTCATGACCTGCATCCAATTTGAGGTTCGACGAGCGGTTCAGACAAAACTCAGGCAGGGACAGACACGGCCATGATGACGGCCGCTGCAGTTCCGAGAACGGCGATGTAGAGCAAGCTGGACATGCTCATGACGCCTCCTTTCTCCCCCGATGTTTTGATCTCCATGTCGTCAGTGGGCATGACGTTAAAATACACTGTTGCCCGTAAATTTCAATACGAGACGTAACGTATCGATATAACGATGTCGTGAGTTGAGCGGTAGGTGGCCGTGATGGGGCGTGGTCTCAGGCGCGTTTCGGTGCGGAGCCGTCACGATGTTCGCTGCCGGGCAGGTACATGAATGATGCTTGACCGAGCACGCACATCTCACCCGCTTCGTCGAGCACTTCGCCGGTCAAGGTGACGATGCGACCGTCCTGCCCGATCACGCGACCGCGGGCATAAATGATGGGTGTGCGGGCGATGGCGAGAAAGTTCGTGGTCAACGAGACCGTGACGGCTGAGCGTGTATTGCCGGGCACAGCGCACCATGAGCACGCATGGCCGAATGCCGCATCGAGTAAGGTCACGTAGACCCCGCCGTGGGGAATCCCCATTGAATTCAAATGATCGTCGCGTACGACCAACTGCACCTCGCCGAAGCCTTCGCTCCACGTTTTGGTCGTGTAGCCGACGAGCGAACGGAATTTATTGCGCTTCTGCGTCGGGTCGCGTTCGAGGATCGGTGCCATGGTCAGGCTATGCCGCAATGCCTGCCGGCTCGCCACAGGCCAAGTGACGCTTCCAGACCGGCGCCGCGCTGCGTTCAAAGATCGGACGGGCGAGATCACTCCACGATCTTGGTCACGACGCCGGCGCCGACGGGTTTGGTGTGTCGGCGCCGCGCTGCGTTCAGAGATCGGACGGTGAGATCACTCCACGATCTTGGTCACGACG
>JANOAW010000736.1:0-8753 GCA_031411355.1 Hyphomicrobiaceae bacterium
GTCGATGCGCAGACCCGCTCCAAAACGGCCATCAACGACTTACTGCGCGATTGAGCGTTAGCGACGCAAGCAGCACGCCTCCCCCCTCTGGAACCAAGAGGCACAACGGACGTTGACGTCGCGAACCAGTGGAGATTGCGATGAAAACGTTGGCGGACGCATTCGAGCATACTCTGCATGATGTTTATTATGCTGAAAATGCCATTATGAAGGCCCTTCCTAAGGTCATAGCCGCTGTAACCAACGCCGATTTGAAAACTGCGTTGCAACATCACCTGACAGAAACCAAGGGCCAGATCAAAACCCTTGATGCGGTTTTCAAGTTGATGGGGAAGACGCCCAAAGGGGAAAAATGCGATGCGATCGAGGGGCTGATCAAAGAGACCGAAGGCGTGATAGCGGAGGCGGAGGGCGACGTGGCCAAACACGCCGTCATTGTCGGGTGTTGTCAGGCGATAGAACACTACGAAATCGCGCGATATGGCACGTTGCGAGAATGGGCGAAGGCGCTTGGGAAAACTGAAGCGCATGATCTCTTGTCAGGCATTCTCGATCAAGAAAAAGCCGCAAATCACACACTGACGCATATTGCAGTCACGGCGATAAACAAAACCAAAAAGTGAATTCTTGGGTTTGGAGGTGTCTGACCACCAGTCAGACACCATTTGGATTTATCGTGTCAGCTATAGCGCTCCGGCCCGATCCATTGATCGGGGGTATACCGATCTCCGTGCGCGAAACCGGCGGGCAACACACGCGTTAATTCCGCCAGATCGTCAGCGGTCAAAGTCAGCGCGGCTGCCCCCGCGTTTTCGTGCACGTTTGTTGCGTAGCGGGTTCCGGGGATCGGAATGAGATGATCGCCTTGTGCCAAAACCCAAGCGAGCGAGACTTGACCCGGTGTCACGCCGCGCGCCCTGGCGAAGGCGTTCAAGGCTTCCAGGGCTTCGAGATTGGCGGTAAAATTCGGCTCTGTGAAACGCGGATTGCCACGGCGGAAGTCAGCCTTGCCGAACGATTCGATCGATCGCACTTTGCCGGTAAAGATTCCGCGTCCCAGCGGCGAAAATGGCACGAATGCGGTGCCGAGCGCCTTGCAGGCCTGGATCAAACCTAGTTCTGGCGTGCGCGTCCAAATCGAGTATTCGCTCTGCACGGCGTCGACATGGCCGACGCGGGCCGCGGCACGCAACGTCGTCGGGGCGATCTCAGACATGCCGATACCGCTGATCTTTCCTTCGCTCTTGAAGTCGAGCAGCGTTTCCATGATGGCCTCGATCGGCCGCGATGGATCACGCCTGTGAATGTAATAAAGATCGACATTCTCGACGCCGAGGCGACGCAACGATGCTTCGAGGCACTCGCGCAGGTAAGCTGGCGAATTGTCGAACACGCGCTCGCTCGAACCCGGCTTTCTCCGGATACCGCCCTTCGTTGCCAGGTGCACTGACTGACGCGCGCCCCGATGAGCCTTGAAGTACGTGCCGATCACGGTTTCGCTGATTTCAGGACCGTAGACGTTGGATGTGTCCCAATGTGTCGTGCCAGATTCGAGACAGGCCGTGAGTGCTGCATGACTCTCGGCTTCGGTGGTCGGGCCGTAGAAACCACCAAAACTCATGGCACCAAAGCCGATGGCGCCAACGGGGGGGCCGAGTTTACCGAACGTGCGCGTTTTCATGAGACGTGTGTGCCCTGCGACGGAGGAAAACCGCCTTGTGACAGGACACCACCCGCGTCTGCAAGCGCGATTACGTCATGGAATGGAGACCAAATACGTTGCCATCGGGATCGACCGCCAAAGCCATAAAGCCATATTGCCCGATCGCCATCTTACCTTTCATGACTTTACCGCCCGCCTTTTCGACGCGACCGGCTTCCACGCCACAGTCCGTACATTTGAAATAAACGATGGTACCGCCCCCACCCGCGGGCCCACCTTTCATTTTCGCGAGAGCTCCAGCCGCACCCTTACCGTTCATATCCATGGGAAATGTGACCATTTCCACGTCAGCATCCGGACTGTCCATTCGCTCCAACTTTTGCCCAAGCACAGCCTCGTAGAACTTGTGCGCGCGCGGCAAGTCGTTGACGTAAATTTCAAACCAACCCACAGGATTGTCCATCGTCTCACTCCTTTCATATTTCGTTCACAAACCACCAACGCCATAAAACGCATGAGGCACCAATCGGGTTGCATGCCGTTTGTTCGGTTCTTAGTCGGGGGCGGATCGTTGACCGAGGTGTGTGACGGGGCGTGGGAACCCGGGGCGTGGGAACCTGGGGCGTGAGAGGCCACGCTCACCGTTGCGGCACACGACCGGGGCGCTGCTCGCTTGACGGCGAGACCTTGTGGCGCGCAAGAACGGGATCAGATTCAATCACCGAGGCCAATCGATGTCCGACGTCGTCACTGCAGCCGTGCTCGTCATCGGCGACGAAATTCTGTCGGGGCGAACCAAGGACAAGAACATCGGCTGGATCGCCGATCACCTGACCGCGATCGGTATTCAGCTGCGTGAAGTGCGTGTCGTGCCCGATATCGAAGACGAGATCGTCACGGCGCTGAACCACCTGCGCGCCAAATTCACCTACGTGTTCACCACGGGCGGCATCGGCCCGACCCACGATGACATCACTGCGGACTGCGTCGCCAAAGCCTTTGGTGCCAAGATCGACGTGGATGCGCGCGCGGTTGCGTTGATGAAACCCCATTATGAGAAGCGCGGTCTCGAATTGACGCCCGCACGATTGCGCATGGCGCGCCTGCCTGAGGGCTCGGAACTGGTCGAGAACTCGGTATCGGTCGCGCCGGGGTTCATGATCGGCAACGTCATCGTGATGGCCGGCGTGCCTCATATCATGCAGGTCATGCTCGACGCCGTGACGCCGCGCTTGAAAACCGGCGCGAAGATGCTGTCCGAGACGATCGAACTCGCCCATCCCGAAGGCATGATCGCCGACATGTTCGGTGCCCATCAGAAAGACTTCCCGGACGTGATTATGGGCAGCTACCCGTTCGGCCGCGACGCCAAGAGCTGGGGCACGAACTTGGTTTTGCGCTCGACCAATCCGGACCGATTGGCGGCGGCTTTTGCCGGACTGAAACAGAAACTGGCCATCAAGGGATTGCTGGCGTGACGCTCGCCGACAGCACACCCGATCTTGTCGCAGCTTTCTACCGGGCGGCCGCCACCGGCGACACCGAGAGTTTGCGCACGTGCGTCACCGACGAAGTCGTTGTGCTCTGGAATGGCGATCCGGCGCTCGTCCCTTGGGCTGGCCGTCACGCGGGCGTCGACGCCGTGATGCGGTTTTTCCAGACTTTCCAACATCACGTTGAAGTCGTGTCGGTGACACCGGGCGAGATGATTGTAACTGATGCAGCCGTTGTCACGGTGGTCGAGGGACGCTGGCGGGTTCGCGATACCGACGGCATCTTTGCGACACGCTCGTGCAATATTTTTCGCCTGCGGGCGGGCCGAATCGCCTGTTATGAAGTGTATAATGATACGGCGCCTTTCGCCGCGGCGTTGGCATCGGTCGCTGGGTGATCATCGCAAAACTTGCGTTTCGACCTCGGAGGGCCGAGCGTCGACCCGGGTCGTTGACACCCCAATTCTGTGATCGAGACCGATATGATCAGCAATCGCCGCACTTTCGGCCTCGGTTGCGTCGCGACAGTGGCGGCGCTTGCGCCCGACAACGCTCATGCCGACGACAAGCAATCGACCACCGGCGTCAAAGCGGACGCAGGTTCGCGCCGGCCAGCGACCCTGGTCGCCTTCGATACGGCCGGTCATCTCGATGCCAGCGGCGATTTCTGGCATGTGCCATCCGAGATCTGGGCATATCGGCCGCAAGACAGCACGGTGCGCAAAGGCTTGATCGCTGGGCTTTTCCGCACGCAGTACGGGTTGGAGGTAACCGCCGCGCATCAGGCTCTGTTCGATCGCCGGATCAACCTGTTGCTGGCCGATAACGTGGCGCGCATTACGCCGATCGTGCGCATCGGATCGGAAGTGCCGGACTACCCGCCCACCGGCGCGAACGGGCATACTACGACCGATGCCCGCATTCCCGTTTATCCCGCCACCCCGATTGCGACCGGGGCACGCATTCCTCTCGAGGTGCAAACAGGCCTTGGTGGCGTGGTGCACCTGGTCCCGGAGGAGGGACTTTCGATCATCTGCGACATCGACGATACCATCAAAGATACGGGCGTTCTGGACCGACGGCGGTTGTGGGAATCGAGTTTCTTCCTGCCCTTCAAGGCCGTGCCGGGGATGCCTGCTTTGCTGACGCGTCTCGCCGGCCGAGCCGGTGCGGTGCACTATGTTTCGTCGACGCCGTGGCACCTTTACGCCCCGCTGCGGGAATGGCTCGACGAAGACAAATATCCCGTGTCGTCGGTGCACCTCAAACAGATCCGCCTGAAAGACGCGACAGTCTTTGATATCTTCAAAGGGCCGGAGGTATCGAAGCCGCCGGTCATCACGTCATTGGTGCAGCGCTGGCCGAAGCGCCGGTTCGTCTTGATCGGGGACAGCGGCGAAAGAGATCCCGAGATCTACGGCGCCGTCGCTCGGCAGTTTCCTGGTCGCATTGCGCGCATTCTCATTCGCCGTGCACCGGGAGATCTGAGCGGTTCCGATCGGTTTGCATCAGCCTTCAACGGTCTTGGCCGCGAACTCTGGCAGGTCTTCGACGTTCCGAGCGAAGTCGCAGCCGGCCCGTGACGAGCGATGACGCTGATTGCATCGCAGCACGCGCGCCCTTAACAGGCGGCCATGGTCATGCCGACAGAAAATCCGATCGATCTGGTTCGCCGTGCACGCATCGGTGAGCGCTTGGCGATCAGTCGCATCGTCACTGAAATCGAGCGGGAAGGGCCGGCGATGCCGGCACTGATCGCGGCGTTGACGTCGCACCTCGGACGCGCGCTCGTGGTCGGATTTACCGGCCCGCCCGGCGCCGGCAAATCGACGCTCGTCGACGCCTACGTGCGACTGGCGACGGCCGCCGGTTCGACCGTCGGCATTATCGCCGTCGATCCGTCGAGCCCGATTTCGGGCGGCGCAATTCTCGGCGACCGGGTGCGCATGGGCGCGAGCGTATCCGAGCCGGGCGTCTTCATGCGCTCGCTGTCGAGTGGTGGCGCGCTCGGTGGACTTTCGCCTGCGGCGGTGCGGCTGATCGACGTTTTCGACGGTGTCGGCAAGGACCTCGTCGTACTCGAAACCGTGGGCACCGGGCAGAACGAGATCGACGTCGCCGAGGTGGCCGATGTGCGGGTGGTGCTGGCTGCGCCCGGCCTCGGAGACGGGGTCCAGGCGATGAAATCCGGATTACTCGAAATCGCCGACATCCTGGTCGTCAATCAAGCCGACCGTCCGGGGGCTGAGCAGACCCGACAGCAATTGCTCGGCGCACTGTCGCTGCGTGCCGCAGCCCACGTCGTGGTTCCCGTTTTGGCAACCATCGCAACGACCGGACACGGTGTCGAAGAGATGGCCGTGGCGATCGCGGCGCTCGGTCGCGAGCGATTGCGTACGCCTGTACAAGAGCGCCGACGGCGCCGTGCCAAGCTGCTGATCGCGCGGGCGGCGGCCGCCGAAATCGCTCGGGCGGGGGCTGCGGCGGACATGACGGCGCTCACGGACGATGTGGTCGCGGGGCGTATCTCGGCACTTGCGGCGGCGGTGCTTCTTTTGAGCCGTCGACAAGAACAAAGCTAGGCCGACTGCGCCACACGTTGGCCAAGCGAACGCCCGAATCGGGGTGCTCTTTACCTCCTGTTAGTCGAATCGGAACGACATGGGCCCGCCCACATGCGGACCCTCGAACCCGATGGTCCGTCCGGAGTTTGCCAATGCTGATGTCGTCAACCGAGCAGCCGTTCGATCGTTTCGTCGGTACGACTTATCCTGAATTGTGTGGCCGTCGCGTCTTGATCACGGGCGTCACCGAAGATCTCGGTATTGATATCGCCCGCGCCTTCGCCGAACACGGCGCCAGGCTCGTGGTGCAGGTCTATGCCGATCCTCTCGCCAGCGCGGCGCTGGGCGAAATGCTGGCACAAACGGCGGCGGACCTGACGATGATCGAGTGTCCGTTGACCAACGCCGACGACATCGTCGGCTTCGCGCGTCGGGCCGTGGCCGTGTACGGCGGTCTCGATGCGGTCGTGAACGTGCTCGAACTCAGTCTCGGTCAGATCGCAGACGACGATCTCGACGCCATCGAGGCGCGCATTTCCGAGGTCCTGATGGCGCCTTGCCTGGTCGCCCGTGTCGCCGCCAACCGCATGCGGTTGCTCCAGACCGACGGACTGATCCTGCATGTCGCGAGCCTGCCTCGTCACGCCAATGCGCGGGAGCGTGCGTTCGCCGCAGCCGCCAAAGCCACCCTCACCGCCATGACCCGCGACGATGCGCGTGCGTGGGCCCGGGACGGTATCCGCGTGAACGCGGTTGCGCCTGAAACAGGTGGCTTTTGCGGACGTGGTCTCGCCAGTGAAGCCGATATCGCAGCTCTCGCCCTGTTCCTTGCAGCCGGCCGCGGGCGGCCGTTGACGGGCCATGTGCTTGAAGCCGAGGCAGCGTGACGGCGCTTTAGCGCCCGGTCGCCATCCGTGCAGCTTTCAGCCGTGCAAAATCTTCGCCCGCGTGGTGCGACGAGCGCGTCAATGGCGAGGCCGAGACGACCAGAAAGCCTTTCGCCAACGCGATCCGCTCGTACGCCTCGAATTCCTCGGGCGCGACGTAGCGATCGATGGCGGCGTGTTTGCGCGTTGGCTGCAGGTATTGGCCAATGGTCAGGAAATCGATGTCCGCTGAACGCATGTCGTCCATGACCTGCAAGACTTGCTCCCGTGTTTCGCCGAGGCCAACCATGATGCCGGATTTGGTGAACTGTGCGGGATCCAATTCCTTGACCCGCTGGAGCAGGCGTAACGAGTGGAAGTAACGCGCGCCCGGTCGGATCTTCAAATACAGCGCGGGCACGGTCTCGAGATTGTGGTTGAAGACGTCAGGTTTGGCCGCGACGACCAGTTCGAGGGCGCCGGATTTGCGCAGAAAATCCGGCGTCAAAATTTCGACGGTGGTCTTGGGAGCGGTGCGGCGGATGGCCGTGATGACGCTTGCAAAATGTGCAGCCCCGCCGTCGGCGAGATCATCCCGATCGACCGACGTGATCACCACGTGGCTCAACCCGAGTTTGGCGACGGCATCTGCCACACGCTGCGGCTCACTCGCATCGAGGGCGTTCGGCAACCCCGTCTTGACGTTGCAGAAGGCGCAGGCGCGCGTGCAGGTGTCACCCATGATCATCATGGTGGCGTGCTTCTTGGACCAGCACTCACCGATGTTCGGACAGCCCGCCTCCTCGCACACCGTCACGAGACCGTTGGCCTTCACGATGGCCTTGGTTTCGTTATAGATGGGCGACCCCGGCATCTTGACGCGCAACCAGTCAGGTTTCTTCAGCACGGCCGTATCTGGGCGTGCGGCCTTCTCGGGATGGCGCGGACGTAAAACGGTGGGCCGATTGTCACCGGGCGTCGAGCCGGTCGGCTCGGTCGATTGGGTTGTGTCGACGACGGTGACCATCTGTCTCCCCGAATGCGGCTGTCAGACACGGTGTCTATGCAGCCATATCGGGCCGATCCAGACATTTGGCAAGGCGCCGACCTGGAGCCCCTCGGCTTGTCGATATTTGAGCAGGTCGCCTGATCTGGCGACCGTGTTGCCGAGCTGCGATCGGGACCGTATCGTCTCGTCTCGGATCTTGATTGGAGCTCACTGTCCATGCCAACCCCGCAGCCGTCACCAGATGTCACAGCTCATTATCTCGACATACCCGATGCGCGTCGGGCGGCGGCTATGGCTCATGTCGCCATGATCTCGGCGACAGCGCGCAAAGTTGCGCTCGAACTTCCGCTGCAAGCCGATGTCGATGATTTTCGCCGTGTGCTGGTCGCGTCCGCGCCAGCGGTCAGGGGGATCAAATGAGCGACATCCACACAGCGTCCGCGCGCGCACAGGCCCGCGCCATCGCAGCCAGAAAAATCTCCAGCGTCGAATTGACCAAAGCGGTAATCGCCAGGCTGCATCATGCCCACGAGGTTTCAAATGCCGTCGTGACGATGGAGGCCGACGCGGCATTGAAAGCGGCCAAAGCCGCCGACGCAGCGGTCGCCAAGGGACGCGACCTCGGTCCCTTGCACGGCGTGCCGCTCGCCCACAAAGATATGTTCGACCGCACCGGTAAAATCGCCAGCTGGGGCGCACGCATCCGCGCGACCGCGCCGGCCGAGACCGATGCCACCGTCATCGCGCGCTTGGCGCAGGCCGGTAGCCATCAGGTCGCGGCTCTGCACCTGACCGAGTTCGCCTTTGGGCCGACGGGGCACAATTACGTCATCGGCCACGCCCGCAATCCGTGGGACCCGACCCGCATCACCGGTGGGTCGTCATCGGGCACCGCCTGCTCGGTCGCGCTCGGCGCCATCCCGGCTGGCCTCGGGTCGGATACGGCTGGGTCGCTTCGACTGCCGGCTGCGGCCTGTGGCGTCGCCTCGATCAAGCCGACGTGGGGACGAGTATCACGTGCCGGCGCCATGCCGCTCGCGTCATGCCTCGACACGCTCGGCGTCATCGCGCGTCATGTCGAAGATCTCGCACTTATGCTCGGTGTCCTCGCCGGTCCTGATGTGCGCGACCCCGCGGCGTCGAGCGTGCCAGTGCCGG
>JANOAW010000737.1:0-2435 GCA_031411355.1 Hyphomicrobiaceae bacterium
CAGCTCTACGGCCAGACCGAAGCCAGCGTTTTCATCACCCTGCAGCCGGACGGCGAAGTTTTCCCAGAAACAGTCGGCAAGCCCGGACCCGACGTCGAGATCAAAATCGCCGACTCGGGCGAGGTGATGTTCCGCTCACCCGGCGTGTTCGTGAAGTACTACAAGAACGACGAGGCCACGGCGTCGACCAAGACGGCGGACGGTTGGGTTCACTCGGGCGACGCCGGTTTCATCGATTCTCGTGGCCACTTGGTCATCATGGATCGCGCCAAGGACGTCGGCAAACTGACATCGGGGGCGGTATTTTCGCCCAAGTACATCGAAAACCGCATCAAATTCTTCCCCGAGATCAAGGAAGCGGTCGCTTTCGGCCACGGCCGTGGTTTCGTCTCGATGTTCCTCAACATCGATCTCACGAGCGTTGGTAACTGGGCCGAACGCAACGGCATCTCGTATGCGAGCTACCAGGAATTGGCAGGCCATCCCAAGGTGCTCGAGATGATCACCCGACGCGTTGGCGAAATGAACAAGACCCTCGCCGCCGAAGACCGCATGAAGCTGTGCCAGATCGAACGCTTCATCATTCTCTCCAAAGAGCTCGAGGCCGACGACGGCGAGTTGACGCGCACCCAGAAAGTGCGGCGCGCCTTCATCGAGGATCGCTACGCGCCGTTGGTCAAAGCGCTCTACGACGGCTCCAAGACGGCTGATATTTCGGTCGAAGTCGTGTTCGAGGACGGCCGCAAAGGTAAGATCGAGGGGCACATGCAGGTGCTCGACGCGCCGACGCACACGCCGAAACAGGCGGCGTCCGGCTCGCTCACACCGGTTCGGGAGGCCGCCGAATAATGGACGAGGACACACATTTCCGTTCGCCGCTTTCGAGTGCTGCGCCATCCGCCGGTCTCGGCACGTCGCGCCGCATCGGCGAAACGCTGTTGACCGTCGAAAACGTGGTCATGCGCTTTGGCGGCGTCACGGCCATCAAGGACGTGTCGTTCGACATCAAAAAAGGTGAGATTCGCGCCATCATCGGGCCGAATGGTGCTGGCAAAACGTCGATGTTGAACGTCATCAATGGCTTCTATCATCCGCAGGAAGGCGCGATCACATTCAAAGGTGAGCGGCGCGCGGCCATGCGGCCATATGTTGCCGCCTCGCAAGGCATCGCGCGCACCTTCCAGAACGTCGCCTTGTTCAAGGGCATGTCGACCCTCGACAACATCATGACCGGCCGCACCTTGAAGATGAAGCGGGGCATCCTCGCACAGGCGTTCCGCTACGGCCCGGCCATGGCCGAAGAAGTTCAGCACCGCACAGCGGTTGAAAAGATCATCGACTTCCTCGAGATCGCGCACATCCGCAAGACGCCCGTCGGCAAATTGCCCTACGGCCTTCAGAAACGCGTCGAACTCGGCCGCGCCTTGGCGACGGAGCCCGAACTTCTGCTCCTCGACGAACCCATGGCCGGCATGAATCTCGAGGAGAAGCAGGACATGTGCCGCTTCATCCTGACCGTCAACGATACCTTCAACACCACGATCGCGCTGATCGAACACGATATGGGCGTGGTCATGGACATCTCGGATCGCGTGGTCGTGCTCGACTATGGCCAGAAGATTGCCGACGGCACGCCGGACGTCGTCCAGGCCGATCCGAAGGTGATTGCCGCCTATCTCGGTGTCGCGCACAGCTAGGCGCCAGTTTTCAGTTGTCAGATGCAACGAAGACGAACGGTCTTGATCACTGAAACCTGCAACCTGAAACCTCCTCATGGCGTCTCTCGGAAACTTCCTCGAAGTGCTGATCGGCGGGCTCCTGTCCGGGGTCCTCTACAGCCTCGTCGCGCTCGGCTTCGTGCTGATCTACAAGGCGTCGGGCGTGTTCAATTTCGCCCAAGGTGCGATGGTGCTGGTCGCCGGTCTGGCGCTGGTGCGCTCGCTCGATTGGATGGCCGCCCGCGGCATGCCCAATTGGGCCGCTATCATGCTCGCGCTCGTGTTTGCCGGCGCCATCATGGCGATCTGTGCCTGGTTCATCGAGCGCTATCTGATCGGCCCACTGCTCAATCAGGATGGTTTGACGTTGTTCATGTCGACCATCGGCGCGGCCTTCATCCTCGAAGGTCTCGGCCAGATGGTGTTCGGCTCCGACGTCTATCCGCTCAAACTTTATCCGACCGACGCATGGTTCGTGCTCGACGGGCTGTTTCCCGGCGGCGTGCTGATCAACAAGCTTGATGTCTGGGGCGGCTTGATCGCCGGAATTCTGGTGGCCGGGCTGGCTGCGTTCTTCCAATACACCAAAACCGGCCGCGCCTTGCGCGCTGTGGCCGACGACCATGCCGCCGCGCAATCGGTCGGCATTCCGATCTCGTGGATCTGGTTCGTCGTCTGGCTGGTCGCCGGCCTCGTCGCTCTCGTTGCCGCGACCGT